>CALMWN010000269.1 GCA_937873555.1 uncultured Clostridia bacterium | reverse complement strand
GCGGTGCATTTTCCAATATAGATTATTTCGGGAAATGGGTCCATTTTGACGATTCAGTTGCAAAGTCGCACCGGATAGCATTTTTTGACCCGCAGACTTCAGGTGGGTTACTGATTTCGGTACAACGGGAAAGGGTTCACAGCCTTTTAAGGGAGCTGCATGAAAACTCTGTGGAGTGTGCCGGGATAATAGGCGAAGTAGTGGAAAAGGGTTCACAGGGTAACGTGATTTCGGTTGTTAAGCCAGGTCTGTGACATATGTTCCTCTTGTTTAAAGGAGGTACTATTTTTGAAGGAATATGAAAAACAGGAAGCTTTAAGAGCAATTCCACCGGTGAACGAGATACTTGACCATACGGAGGTCAAGGCCTTAATCGAAAGATCCGGAAGGGCTTTGATCACTGAAAGTATAAAGCTGATTCTGGATGGTTATCGGAAGCGGATGGTAGCATCAGAGCAATCCGGTACAATTATTGAACATAAAACAAGGAAGGAAGTTACAGAATATCTCGTCGGAAAGCTGACTGCAATGATGGAAGAGCAGCAGGAAGCGGGACTCAAGAAGGTAATCAACGCAACCGGAGTTGTGTTGCATACCAACCTTGGAAGAGCGCCTCTTCCGGAAAAAGCATTGCAGTTGATACATGAGGTCAGTGAAGGATACTGTAATCTTGAGTATGATTTGGAAACCGGCAGCAGGGGTTCCAGGCATTCTCACATAGAAGAGGTTGTAACGCGCGTCACAGGTGCTGAAAGCGCAATTATTGTAAATAATAATGCATCGGCAGTTTTCCTTTGCCTGAATACTCTGGCGGACAACAGGGAGGTTATTGTTTCAAGGGGCCAGCAGGTGGAAATAGGCGGGAGCTTCAGGATTCCGGACATTATTGCCGGAAGCGGTGCGAAAATGGTTGAGGTGGGAACCACCAACAAAACCCGGTTGGCTGATTATGCCAAAGCTGCAGGGGAGGACACTTCGGTTTTACTGAAGGTGCATACAAGTAATTTCAAACTGACCGGCTTTGTGGAAGAGGTATCGCTGAAGGAGTTGGCTGCCCTGGGGAGGGAAAAAGGTCTTACCGTTATGGAGGATTTGGGCAGCGGATGCCTTTATGACCTGTCAAGGCTGGGATTGCAGTATGAACCGATGGTACAGGATAGTATCAAATACGGAGCGGATATAGTAACTTTCAGCGGCGACAAGCTATTAGGCGGGCCGCAGGCAGGTATCATCGCAGGAAGAAAGGATTTGATCGACAAAATAAAGATGAATCCGCTCTCGCGCATGGTCCGGTGCGATAAGACCACAATTGCTGCAATGACAGCCGTACTGAGCTTATATACCGATCCTGACAGGGCGGTGGAGAATATACCGGTTCTCAGGATGATGGCATTGAAAGAGGATGAATTGGCTGCGGGTGCTGTTGTACTCAAGAATTTGATTGATGCGGCTTTGGAAGGCAGGGTTGAAACAGAAATCGTTGACGATACGGATGAGGTTGGGGGCGGTTCACTTCCGGGTGTAGAATTAAAAGGGAAAGCGGTTGCACTGCATCCGCCGGAACCTGGTGCAAATGAAATCCAGGCACTGCTCAGGAAGGCCAAAACACCAGTCATTTGCAAAATCAACAGGGATAGAATTCTTTTTAATGTGAGAACGCTTGTGAGAGAAGATTATGCTGATGTGGCCGAAGCTCTTGCCGGGATATTGAGGTAGTTTTATGAAGAATGTTGTTATGGGGACGGCAGGGCACATAGACCATGGGAAGACTTCACTTGTCAAACGGCTGACAGGGATTGATACCGACAGGCTGGAAGAGGAAAAGCGAAGAGGGATGACAATAGAACTGGGCTTTGCACCTTTGATACTGCCCTCCGGTAATGTGATTTCAATTATAGATGTACCCGGACACGAGAAGTTTGTTAAAACCATGGTGGCGGGAGTTACAGGAATAGATTTTGTTATGCTGGTGGTTGCGGCAGATGAAGGAGTAATGCCTCAGACGGCTGAGCACCTGGATATACTTTCGCTGCTGGGGGTAAGAGCCGGAGTGGTAGCCTTGACCAAGGCCGATCTAGTGGATGATGAATGGCTGGAACTGGTCAGGGAGGATGTGAGAAAGGCTGTTGACAGGACTACTTTGAAGGGGATACCGATTATTCCTGTATCTTCGGTCACAGGATACGGTATCGACAAACTTTTGGAGAGCCTTGAAAAGCTTTCACTGAGAGCTTCGGAATCAGTCGTCAGGGAACTGTTCCGGATGCCTGTTGACAGGATTTTTACAATGACGGGTTATGGGACTGTAATAACGGGGACAGTTGCCGGGGGCAGGATATCAAGAAGTGATACCGTAGAGGTGCTGCCATCCGGACTGACGGCCCGGGTGAGAGGCATACAGGTACACAACCGGAATGTGGATTTTGCAAGCGCTGGAGACAGATGTGCATTAAACCTTTCGGGGATTGAGAAAGAAAACATTGAAAGAGGAGATCTTGTGGCCAGCCCGGGTATCATAAAACCGACCGGAGCCGTTGATGCGGTATTGTACACGGTTGAAGGAAAGGAAGGCATTTCACATAACCAGCGTGTACATGTTCATATAGGTACAAAGGAAGCGCTTGCGAGGATAAGGATTTTAGGAGCTGAAAAAATCCCGGGAGGGAGCAAGGGATATGTTCAGATCAGATTTGAAGAGCCGGTGGCAGTACTCAGGGATGACAGGTTTATTATACGTTCCTACTCCCCCTTAAGCACTTTGGGCGGAGGCCGGGTGATTTTCCATTCACCACCGAACAGGCAGAGGTTTTTAAAGGAAAATATTGAAGCTTTGACAATAGGCGAGGCAGGAAGCTTGAGAGAGTTGGTAAACTTTATATTGGAAAGCTCCGGGAAGATGTTGGGTGTTGATGATTTGTGGAGAGAGCTTTTTATAGAAAGGGATGATATCCAAAAAGTCCTCAATGATGAGATTGAAAAGGGAAATATAGTATGTCTGAAGGCAAATGACAAGTATTTGAGTAAAAATCTTTATGCTGATTTATATAAAAAAATCAATATCGAATTTGACAGGCTTTATAAGAAGTACACCTACAGGTATCAGATTGACAGGGAAGAAATAAAAAGCAGGGTTTTCAACAATATGGACTCCAAAGATTTTGCGGCAGTAATGAACAGCTTTTTTGAAGATAACCTGTTTGAGCTGAAAGATAATTTCATAATGCAGCCGGATAAGATTGCAATTCTTAAAATTTCCGGTATGAAACAGACTGCTATGGTAGAGAAGGCCATATATGAGGATGGATTGAATCCCAGAAACAATTCGAAGCTAAAGCAGGATTTGCAAATGGAAGTACCGGAAATTGAAGAGATAGAACAATTTCTGATTCAAACGGGGAAAATCATGGATCTGGGAAATGATATATTGATTCACTACGATACATTTAAAAACTCGGTGAAAAAGATCAGAAGCATATTGGATGAACAGACTGGTGTCTCCGTAGGGCAGATCAGAGATAGCCTGGCTGTCGGAAGAAAAATGGCGGTGGCACTGCTGGAGTATATGGATGGCATAGGTATAACTCAAAGGACGGACGATGTCAGAAAACCGGGAGTTCATTATATGGATTGTTTTATATAAATATAGTGGTTTTGGAATATTTCCCGGTAAAGGATCAGACAATCTGAAAAGGAGGTGGTAAGTGATGGTAAAGGTATCTGAAACAGCAGCTGAAGTGCTGAAAGAGATCATAGCAAAACAGAAAAATCCGCAGAAAACTATGCTGAGGATTGCGTTTGGAGGATATGGCTGAGGCGGTCCAAGTTTACAATTAACTCTGGATGAGTTAAAGGATGAAAACGATGTGGTTGCCGAGTCGCAAGGGATTACGATTGTATATGACTCCGAGCTTGAAGGATATGTGCGTAATTCGGTAGTGGATTATGCAAACAGCTGGTTTGAGCGGGGGTTTGTAATAAGAGGATCGCAGTTGTCTTCTTGCTGATGCTTATTAACATAACAAATTTCTGTAGTTTTTCCAGAAAGAAATTTTATGAAATGGCACCGGAATTAAAAATAGAGCTCCGTTTTGGAGCTTTATTTTTAATTCTATGGAAAGGCCTGAGAAAGAGTTTCTGGTATAGTCGAATAATAAAAGCAGGTAAAAAATAAATCAAGGAGTTGATATGAATGATTGAGGTTAAGGTAAATCCTGGGGTCTGCGGTTTCAATACCATTGTGAAAGTGAATTCCGCAGATATGCAGAACGCAGAGCTTGAAATCTTAACAGAATGCCCGAACATAAAGCCGATGGAACAGGAACTCAAGGAAGTCGACGGATATGAGGAATGCTTTTCAAAGTTTGGAGATTCAAAGGTGTATGAATTGGCAAGGAAATATTGCAAACATGCAGCCTGCCCAGTGCCAACTGCAATTATCAAGGGTATAGAAGCAGCCTGTGGCTTGGCTTTACCTAAAGATGTCGAAATAAAAATATCCAGGGCTATATGATCATAAATGGTACAGAATCTGGCTCTTGTAAAAAAAATAAGCTCTGCAGGTATTACAAACTGCAGGGCTTGGATTATTTCAAGATTATGATATTTTTTTCAAAACGCCTTCCAGAGCTTCACAATCCGTACAACCACTATCTGTACCGCCTTTTTTACAGGTTTCCAGGCAATGGGTTATGGATTTTTTCAATAGTTCAGCTTCTTTTTCGGTAAGAGAAAGTGTTAACATGATAATACCACCCTTTCCAATAAACTTTTTCTACTTATATAATATTTCCCAGGGAAAGGGTGAATAAACATAATTATTTAATACTTACAACATATTTTTCCGCCATGATTCCGGCCACTGCACCGTCTGACGCAGCAGTGACAACCTGCCGGATGGGCTTTGTCCTGATATCGCCGGCGGCAAATACTCCGTCGATGCTGGTTTTGGTATCTTCAGAAGCGGAAATATATCCCCACCTGTCAAGCTCAATCTGGCCGCTGTACATTGCAGACATGGGTTCTGTTCCTATATATACGAAGGCTCCTTCGGTCGGGATTTCCGAAAGCTCCTTAGTTTTAAGGTTTTCTACAACCACGCTTGTCAGCGCATGGCCCTGTCCGTTGACCTTCCTGACCTCCGAATCCCAGACGATATCGATTTTTTCATTTTTAAAGGCTTCTTCCTGTGCTGTTTTGGATGCCTGGAAATTGTCAAACTGGTGTATGATGGTGACATGTGAAGCAAACCTTGTAAGGAATACAGCTTCTTCAACAGCTGAATTTCCTCCCCCTATGACAACCACCTTCCTGTCCTGATACATGGAGCCATCGCAGGTAGCGCAATAATGTACACCCCTGCCTTTGAATTCGTCGGCCTGTTCTGCCGGAAGCGACCTTGGCCTTGCACCGGAGGCAATAATGACGGCTTTTGCAAAATATTCGGTATCTTCAGTGAGTACATATTTGGTTTTACCCATAAGCTTCACTTCCGAAATTTCTTTTAAGTCATCAATTCTTGTACCGAAGGATTTTGCCTGCTCCCTCATGTTCTGGATGATTTCCTTGCCCCTTACAACGCCGGGAGTACCGGGATAGTTGGCTACGTGATAGGTGGAAGCTGTTTGCCCTCCTGGAACGCTTTCGTCGATAATCACTGTATTCATTTTTGCCCTTGCAGCATAAATTGCAGCTGAAAGTCCTGCTGCACCCGCACCAAGTATAAGGACATCACAGTCGACACGCTGAATTGCCTCCCTTGGAATGACATCCCCCAGGATTTCTTCTATCGCCTTTCTGACCTGGGGCTTGTTCATGAAGCCGTTAAGCCTTGAACCGACTTCCTTGCCGTCTTTATAGAACAAAACGGTCGGGCTGCTGGATACATTGATACTTTTTGCAAATTCGCGGTTTGCCTGTCTCATGATCTTTACAAACTTTATATGCTCTCCGTATTTTTCCGCCATTTTCTCATAAATGGGTGCCAGCACTTCACAAGGAGCACAGTCTTCTGAATAGAAATCTACAATGACGGGTATGCTGCTTTTTAAAACAATATTTTCGAATTCATCTGAATTTATATATAGAATTTCTTTACTCATTTAAATACATCCTTTCAGTAAACTTTTTTATTTATTAACAGGGAAATAGGGGCAGTCCCTGCCTATACAGTCCTTATTCCTTCCATACTGCCTGCAGGTGTATCCGGCTTTCTGCAATCCGTTAAAGTAGCCGGTGATCTCCATGAAGGATTCTATTGATGTTATGGCTTCGCGTTTACAGCACCTTGGACCACCGTGTTTACTGATTTCCAGCAGCGCATATCCTGTAGTCCTGATGGCTGCACCTCTTTCCTTCTTAGACATTGGAGTTGCACCTTCGATAACGGAAACTGCAATTCCGCTTCCTACACCGGCCCCACAATTACCATGTAAACCACAGCTGCCGCCTTTTATATCCTTACCGCGCCTTATGGCTTCCCTTATTTTGGAATAGTCCTTCCTGCCTGAGAAATTCTGCCAGGCGGTTACCAGGACTGCCGGGACTATGCTGTGATATTCCGGACCATGCATGTTCAACCCGGGTAATTCAAAAATATTATTTGCAAGTACTGCCGGATTATTCTCCTCGCTTGAAGTCAGAAGCTGTTCAACCTTCCCGAGAATATCCAGACTGTGGCAGGCATCACATATATAATGGCCTTCCGGGCATTTGACATAGGTTTCAAAATCATTACCACAGATATAGCATGTTTCTTTCGTAGGATTGTCCCCGGTATAAAGAAGCTCCTTGCCGCATATCACACAGCCTTCGGTTTTCTTCAGACCACTGAATGAGAGTGGATCAGCTTTTTCAGGTTGAGGCAAAGGTGGCTTTTCTGTTTCACCGGATCCGCAGCAGCAAGCTGATTCCTGAACCGGTGCAGTTGTGCAGCAGCATGCTTCATCATCCTTTTCAGGTTCATCCTGACCGCACCCGCAGCACGGATCTTCCATGACAATATCCTCTCCTGCCTCATCTTCCCCGGTCATTGTACAGATATCATCAATGTAGTGGTTGATGCCTATCTCCATCATTTCCTGAACTGGTCTGCAGTCAGGGGAGAGTATGTTCCCGTTGTTTTGGTTGGCGGCAACAACTCCGCAGCCTCCTCCGCAAATAACATCATATTTGCAGTTCCTGCATTCCGGTATGCTTTTTACATCCCTGGACTGCCAGGTTTTGATTGCTTCCCGGTTCAACCTGACTTCAGGCCAGAAGGTTCCGAGCAGATATTCTTCCCGGCCGCAGCTGGCAGTACAGCCATAGATATTTCCGTAAAGGTCGAAAACCCATTCCGTCTTACAGGCCGGACATGTATCGAAGCTTGCCATATACATTTCACCGGTATCCACAAGATGACGGATGCCTTTGAAATCAGGCCTGTGGAATTTTGAAAGTACCGGATACTTTTTGCTCAAGGCTGCAAATTCTCCCCATAATTCAACCTGTGTCATGAGATGCTGTGGCTTGGCATAGCATTCAAACAATTCATAGTTTCTTCCGATTTGAGTTTTGAAAAGCTCGGGCGGTAAATCCAACCATCCCTTTTTATCCAGAAATTCAGCCAGATTTACAATGTCATTGATGTTTTCAGTGTCCACAACAGAGCGCAGATTCACCGGCATTTTATTTTCCACTGCAGCCTCCATACCGGCAACTATCCTGTCGAATGTCCCTTTTCTATTGGCAGTAGCGCGCCGGCTGTCGTGAACAGACTTACTTCCGTCAAGTGTAAATTGAAGCTCTTTTACTTTAACCTTTTTAAGCAGGTCGATATACTCCAAAAGATCATAGCCGTTTGTAACAGCTGCAAATTCATAATCATAATAAGCGCACTTGTTTATGATATATTCGATGATTTCCCGTTGAGCCTTTGAGTTAACCAGCGGTTCGCCGCCAAAAAGTGTTATAAAAGGTTTTTGGTGTCCATGGGAGAAGTTTGCTTTTGCATAATCGAAAAAAGCATCTACGGTTTCTTTGGAAATCAGGGAGG
>CALMWN010000268.1 GCA_937873555.1 uncultured Clostridia bacterium | reverse complement strand
GTTATTATATATTATGCTGTGGATGTATTGAAAGGGTGAACTTTTTATGCTGCTAGAATTTACACCAACATTTATATGGGTTGCGATTAACCTTCTGATACTTTACCTTGTTATGAAAAAGCTTCTCTTTAAGCCGGTTACCGGCTTTATGGAAAAGAGGATTCAGACAATAAAGGACTCAATTGATAACGCAGAAAAGACCAGGTCGGAAGCTAACGAATTGAAGAAAAAGTATGAAGAACAGCTAAAGGCTGCCAAAGCGCAGGCGGACAGAATATTGGAAGATGCGCGTACCAGGGCGGGAAAAGAATACGATTCCGTCATCAGTGCTGCCAAAAGTGACGCCGAGGCTTTAATGGCCAGGGCAAGAGCTGAAATGGAAAGAGAAAGAGACCAGATGCTGAAGGATCTGAAAAGCCAGGTTGCAGGTCTTGCACTTTCAGTTGCTTCCAAAGTAATAGAAGCAAATATGGACACCGACAAAAACAGAGAACTTGCCGACAAATTTATTGATGAGGCAGGTGCTGCTTGATGTCCCTGATAGAGAAAAGGTATGCGGAAGCCTTGATTGGTATATCAGAAAAGGAGTCTGCAATCGAGTCCCATAAGCAGCAGCTTTATTCAGTAAGTGATTTGTTTGCCAATCAGTCTGATTTCAGGTATTTTCTCCTTAACCCTCAAATTAAGGTTGATACAAAGAAAGATGCCATCACGAAGATATTCGGGGGAAATATCCACGAACACCTGATTAATTTCCTTATGCTGTTGCTGGATAAAGGCCGGATAAAGCTTTTGCCGGGAATATACAAGGAATATGCGGATTTGGCGGATAAAAAGGGCAACGTTTTAAACATGACAATTATTTCTGCGGCATCTTTGGATGAAGCGCAGATTAATGAAATAAAAGAAAAGTATGCAAAGGTTTACAACGCCTCAACGGTGAAAGCGGATATAGAAGTTGACAAAGGGTTGATCGGCGGAGTTAAAGTGAAAATCGGAGATAAGGTCATAGATGGAACTGTAAAGGGTAAGCTCGAGGGGTTGCGGACCTTACTGACCAAATGATTTCAATCTAAGTTGTATCAAACAATACGGGGTGATGAATATGAATTTGAAACCTGAAGAAATAAGCTCCATTATAAAACAGCAGATAGAAAGCTACGGCGCAAAAATAAAAACCGAGGATGTCGGTTATGTTTTGCAGGCAGGGGATGGAATTGCCAGGATTTACGGGCTGGAAAAATGCATGTACAGTGAGCTCCTGGAGTTTGAAAATGGTGTATACGGTATGGCACTGAACCTTGAGGAGGACAATGTCGGATGTGTGCTTCTGGGTAGTGATACCGATATCAAGGAAGGTACAACTGTAAAAAGGACCGGAAGAACAGTTGAAGTTCCGGTAGGACAGGCACTGATAGGCAGAGTTGTAAATCCTTTGGGGATGCCGCTCGATGGAAAAGGGGAAATAGCTACCGATAAGCACAGACCGATTGAAGTTATTGCGCCTGGAGTTATAGACAGGAAATCGGTAAACAAGCCGCTTCAAACAGGAATTATAGCAATAGACTCCCTGACTCCGATAGGAAGAGGTCAGAGAGAGCTGATAATAGGAGACAGGCAAACAGGTAAAACTGCAATAGCGATTGATACGATAATCAACCAGAAAGGTAAGAATGTAATCTGTATATATGTTGCAATAGGCCAGAAAGCTTCCACCATAGCAGGTATAGTTAATACTCTCGAGCAGGCTGGAGCAATGGAATACACAATTGTGGTATCCTCAACAGCAAGTGAAATGGCAACAGTGCAGTATATTGCGCCTTATGCAGGCTGTGCAATGGCTGAAGAATTCATGTTCAACGACCACAAGGATGTCCTTATCGTGTATGACGACCTGTCCAAACACGCCGTCGCATACAGGGCAATGTCCCTGCTTCTCAGAAGACCGCCCGGAAGGGAAGCTTATCCCGGAGATGTCTTCTATCTGCACTCAAGGCTTCTGGAAAGAGCGGCCAAGCTCAGTGACGAGCTGGGAGGAGGTTCAATCACAGCTCTGCCGATAATAGAAACTCTTGCCGGAGACGTTTCAGCGTATATACCGACAAACGTCATATCAATTACAGACGGTCAGATTTATCTTGAAACGGAATTATTCTTTGCAGGACAAAGGCCTGCTGTCAATGTCGGCCTTTCGGTTTCCAGGGTTGGAGGCGCGGCACAGATAAAAGCGATGAAGAAAGTAGCCGGACCACTAAGGATAAACCTCGCGCAGTACAGGGAGCTTGCAGTATTCGCACAGTTCGGCTCAGACCTGGACAAAGCAACCAGGGACAAGCTCACACAGGGCGAGAGGCTCGTAGAAACCTTAAAACAGCCTCAGTATGCCACTATGCCTGTAGAAGACCAGGTAATAGTTCTTTATGTCGTTACCAACAAATATTTAATGGATCTTCCTGTCAAAGAGGTAAGGAAGTTCAATTCAGAGCTGATCAAGTTCATACGGGACAGATATCCCCAGGTTCCCAGGTCTGTGTCGGAGACCGGGGAACTTGTACCCGAAACGGAAGAGATACTTAAGAGCGCTATTGAGGAATTCAAGGCGGATTTTATAAAATAAATCATTGATGGCTTTAAGCAAGGGTAACAAACCTCTGCCTATAATTCATAACTTGTGAATCGGGTGAAATTATGGCTAACATGCGTGAAATCAAGCTCAGGATAAAGAGCGTAAAACAGACAAGGCAGATCACCAAGGCAATGAAGCTGATATCTGCGGCAAAACTGAAGAAGGCAAGGCAGCAGCTGGAGCAGACAGTTCCCTTTTTTGACAAGGTCAAGTCCACTATTGCAGATATCATAATACACAGCGGAATGATTGAAAATGTATTTTTTGATTTAAGAAATGAGAAATCCGGAAGGAAGAAAGGCTTTATTGTCATTACCGGCGACAAGGGTCTTGCAGGCGGATATAATAGCAATATAATCAAGCTCGCCGAGAGCAGATTGAAGGATGCACCACAATCCCTGCTCTTTATTGCAGGCCATGTGGGAAGAAGTCACTTTAGCAGAAAAGGCTACAATGTCTACCAGGATTTTGACTACGCGGTTCAAAATCCCACTGTATTCAGGGCGAGAGAAATAGCTGAAATGCTGCTTGATCTGTTTGGCAAGGGTGAACTGGATGAGGTATACCTTATCTATACAAAGATGGTATCAACAATAAAGCTGGAGCCTCAGGTCATGAAACTGCTTCCTTTGGATCCGGGAGCTTTCAGGGCGGATTTGGGGATTAGTGAGAATACGGCTATAAAGATTGATGAAAGTCTCAGCTATGAGCCTTCTTCCAAAGCTGTATTCGATGTTCTGGTCCCGAAGTATGTGAAGGGCGTTGTTTACGGGGCACTGGTCGAAGCCTTCACAAGTGAGCAGAGTGCAAGAATGACTGCTATGGATAATGCTACGGCAAATGCCGATGAAATGCTGCACAGCTTGAATTTGTACTATAACAGGGCAAGACAGGCGGCAATAACCCAGGAGATTTCGGAAATTGTGGGAGGGGCGGCTGCACTTGTATAGCCTTGGCTCATACAGGTATCCAGGATTTGAATGTATGTAATATTTATTAATATAATAAGCTAATGTGCGGAATTTGGCACATTTTGATGGGAGTGAGAGTAATATGGCAGAGAGAGTGGGAAGCATTGTACAGGTAATCGGACCGGTTATTGATATTAAATTTGAGAGCGGAGAACTTCCCAGAATTTATAATGCAATAAAGATTGAAAATCAAGGGAATATAATTATTGCGGAAGTAATGCAGCATCTTGGAAATGATGTTGTAAGAAGTGTTGCCATGTCCTCCAGTGACGGACTTGTTAGAGGCATGAAGGCAATAGACACTGGAGACGCTATAAAGGTTCCTGTTGGGAAGGAAGTACTTGGGCGTGTATTCAACGTACTTGGAGATCCTATTGACAGGTTGGGTGAAGTTGGAGCGAAGCAGTTTTATCCCATACACAGGCCTGCACCGGGATTTGAAGACCAAAAGCCTGCTACGGAAGTATTCGAAACGGGAATAAAGGTTGTGGACCTTCTTGCTCCTTACGCAAAGGGTGGTAAGATAGGACTGTTCGGAGGCGCAGGTGTCGGTAAGACGGTATTGATCCAGGAGCTCATAAGGAATATAGCTACAGAGCATGGAGGATATTCAGTCTTCACAGGTGTTGGAGAAAGATCCAGGGAGGGCAATGACCTCATACATGAAATGAGGGATTCAGGTGTTATAGAGAAGACGGCCCTTGTGTTCGGACAGATGAATGAACCGCCAGGATCAAGAATGAGAGTTGCGCTTACAGGACTCACAATGGCTGAGTACTTCAGGGACGACCTTGGACAGGACGTGCTTCTGTTTGTCGATAATATATTCAGATTTATTCAGGCAGGTTCCGAAGTTTCCGCACTGCTGGGAAGAATACCCTCAGCTGTCGGTTATCAACCCACGCTTGCAACTGATGTCGGATCACTGCAGGAAAGGATAGCTTCAACAAAGAAGGGTTCAATTACATCAGTACAGGCTATTTATGTACCTGCAGACGACCTAACGGACCCTGCACCGGCCACCACGTTTGCACATCTTGACGCTACTACCGTTCTCTCAAGGCAGATAGTCGAGCAGGGAATATACCCTGCCGTTGATCCGCTGGATTCGACTTCCAGGATACTGGACCCCAGAATAGTCGGGGAAGAGCATTATTCAGTAGCTACCAGGGTTCAGGAAGTGCTTCAGAGATACAAGGAACTACAGGATATTATTGCCATCCTCGGAATGGATGAACTCACCGAGGAAGACAAGTTTACGGTATACAGGGCCAGGAAGATACAGAGGTATCTGTCCCAGCCGTTCTTCGTGGCTGAAACCTTTACGGGATATCCGGGCAAATATGTTCCCATCAAGGAAACAATAAGGGGCTTCAAAGAAATTGTCGACGGTAAAATGGATGATGTTCCTGAGGCTGCCTTCTATATGAAGGGAACCATTGATGAAGTGTACGAAGCAGCGAAGGAAATGTAGGGGGTGCGATTATGTCATCCGAATTTGAACTTGAAATTATTACACCGGAGAGGAAGTTTTTTTCCGGACAGGTTGAGATGGTTATCCTGAAAACTACCGAGGGGGAAATAGGCATACTGAAAGGCCATATGCCGATGGTTGCAGCTGTTGCCGTAGGCCCGATAAGGATCAAAAAAGAAGGGGAATGGATTGAGGCTGTTCTTACAGAAGGTTTTATGGAAGTAAAGCCGGACAAGACAGTGATTCTTACTGATACGGCTGAATGGCCGAATGAGATAGATATCAACAGAGCCAAAGCTGCGATGGAAAGAGCCGAGGAAAGACTCCAGCGCCAGCTGGGCAGGATCGAGTATATGCGTTCCCAGGCTGCACTGGCGAGAGCACTGGCAAGGCTTAGAGTAACCAGAGAGATAAAATGAATACAACACTAAAAAGCAACTGCCCGGCAGTTGCTTTTTAGTGTCATGTACTGTCTTCAAAAGCTTATTTAAAAATGCTCCAGCCGTTGAACTGGTTGTATTTCCTCCGTATATACTCCCTGGTCTCCGGAGGAACGGAAGCTATCATCTTCAGTTCTTCCTTATGAGATATTTTCTTTAAGGCATTTTCTATAAGGATTTTAAAATCAATACCTTCATCCGGATAAGTGACATCGGCGTAATTGAATAATTCTTCACAGGTGAGATTTATATCCGAAAGTCCGCTGTCAATATTTTTCCTAAGTTTTTCGTTTACCTTGCCCGAACCTGTGGAATCTGTGCAGGGCAAAATTACAATTATATCTCCATTGACGTTTTGAGCTATGGTATCAGTTGAGCGCAGGGAACTCCTCGCTTTTTCCGTTACTATGGAGAAAGCTTTAACATCAGGTGTGCCGCCATTCGGATATATGTTGTTCTTCGGTACGGAAGCAGAGTTTTTTGAAGTGAATAGAATTATTGAAAGCGGCTGCTTTATTCTGCCGGCCAGCTTAAGTTCGCGGGAAACATAGCTTTCGAAGGGCATGGCAATCTTCTCAAACTCCTCCGTTTTGTACGAGGACTTACTTTCAAGCTTGAGCAGACAACGTATGGATGCCTCGAGCCGCTTGTATTCGAAGGGCTTTAGAATATAATCGCAGACTTCATAGTCCAGTGCTCTGGTGCGGTTATTAAGCTTGTCTGACTTAGTTATTATGATGATGGGAACGTCTGATAAAAAAGCGTTTTTTCTGATAGCGGACAGCATATCAAAACCTATGGATTCCGAGGGGAACTCGATATCAAATATCACCAGTGAAATATTTTTAAGGCTGTCGGCGATCAAGTGATACCTGGCAGTGTTTGGAATTTCTATGAAATTAAAGCTGCCGATATTTTCCAGCAGTGTAGTTACCTTTTTTCTTTCACTTGCGGAATAATCCATTACAAGTATAGTGCCATCCATAGCGATCACCCATATCCGCATATTTATCTATATAAGTTGAATCATGTTTTTTGAATTCAACTTATATATTATTTATTTCGGCATTTTCATTGAAAGCTTTATAATCAGTAAATTAAGTATTTATTACTCCAGCAGATATTAACATCATGGCGTTATTTGACGATATATTTATATGATGTATCTGGGAATATTTACATTTGAATTTAATTAAACAGACTTAAGTACAAAGTACTCGAAGTATGATAAAATTACATTATGTAACCTGTTTATATTAAACCGGTTATCACAAACGGGGGATCTTCAATGAAAGTTTTTAGAAAGGCACTTGCCGTTTTACTTATATTTTCCATATTTTCCGGGATGGTTCCGGGCATATGGAGGGCTGTTGTACATGCTGCCGTACCATCCTCCATTGCTGTCAACATTGCCAGCAGCTACGAGCAGGGGAGTCTGACAATAAACTGGAATTCCGTGGCCGGTGAGAAGTCCATAATAGTAAGATATCATGATCCATCTCTGGGAGTTGTGAATAAAACACTGAATGCAACAGAGGTGGCCGCCAACAAAGTAAAGTTGACGGGACTACAGGACGGATACATATACGACATAGAAGTAGATATTTACGACGATGACGCAAGCACAAGCTTACTGACAAAAGGATTTTTATACTATCTTCCCCAAATCTCCCTTGACGCGTCGAGAATCGGGCAAAGCCGGCAGGCCATACCGGGCGGTGGTTATGAAATAGGAACAAAACCGGCTCTGGGGCTGAACTGGTCTGTACCGAAGGTATGGTATGACGACCCGAATCCCGCCAATTCAGGTTTTAGAACTATTGATAGTGTTATGCCCTTTATGAGAGATAAAATCAATAATATTTATAATAAGAATTTGCAGATAGATTCCTTGAACTACAGGATAAACATTTCTTCCAATGCCTCGGATCTGGATAGTGGTACGGCCGTTCTTGTCAATTATGACGGGAGTACATCCTCCTATAAGGCCAATGTAGTGGGTGTTGAAACCGTGACCTCAATGGTTTACGGGGGCAGTTCAGGACTTGGCTTCTACCTTCTCGGAAGAAAGGATGACAGCTCAAGTGTCCCTGTTATCACTTCAAGCAGCGACAATACAATACTGCCTGATGACCTTGTGGGCAAAAATAATTATGTGCTGCCGCATGGCGGCATACTGCCGGGCACGGTTTATTATATGAACATCAAGCCTGTCTTCAAATATCTTGATTCCTCGGGTAATGAAAAAATTGCAGATGTTTTGACTGTCGGACAATACGGCAGCTCCCTGTCGGACATTACTTCATTTACATACACTCCTGTCAGGTTTCAGCTTACCAAGGACAACTCAGATAACGTCTATGTAAAAATATTCAGGGTTAACCAGGCTGCTCAGAGCAGTTCAAACCTGGTTGAGCTTTTTTACCATGTCATCACCAAAAATAGCAGCGAATCTCCGGATTCAAACAACGGCTGGACTGAAAGGTCCAGAGTAACCGACCAGTTTACCGACCCTACGCAAAAATACAAGGTGACCGTTATTACCGGAATGAACCCGGATATTGAACTCTGGTATAAAATTACCGTTACCGACAGCACAGACATATCGATGATAGATTCCCAGGCAATGCTTTATACATTGAAGGATGACGTTTCCGCCCCGCCCATTCCAAAAGGACTGGCAGCTGTTCAGAGGAAACTGGTCAACGGCACTGTCAACGGCGCCGCCGAAAAGTCTTCAGACGTGACTATTTCCTTTGACAAGCCTTCAAACTGGGATTTGATAAAGAATGACACATATTTTCATATCCTTTTAAGCACAGACCAGTATGGTACCAATAAGGATGCAACCCCCCAGCTGATCGCCAATGGTAAAGCATACGGAAATTTTGTTGAGAAGTACCGCTGGGTCAAATACTTCAGCGCGGTTTCACCAAATGTCACGGTAAACGGAAATAAACTGCTGTATACAATCAAG
>CALMWN010000267.1 GCA_937873555.1 uncultured Clostridia bacterium | reverse complement strand
TCTACACTATCCTCTTCGTCGGCAGCGTCAGATGTGTATAAGAGACAGATCAGAGGTAAGGGCTGGACTTTTCTCAAAGCAAAGTTTGATTTCATCAGGAACCTGGGAATTGTGCTGGAAAAGAGGAAAAAGGTTCAGCTATTAAAGCGTGTTGACGATAAATATCTATGGAGTATAATGGAGAAAAAATGGTTGCGTACCAGGCTGAAAGGGAAATAACCATGATCCTGAAAGGAGCTTACCTGAGCCGTGAAACTGTCTATAGTATTGCTTACATGGAATTCCCGGAGGTATGCGGAGGCCTGTATCAATTCTATTTATAAAACTGTAAAGCTGCAGGACTTTGAAATCATTGTAATTGACAATGGCTCTACAGATGGTACACTTGACTTGCTGAGCGGGCGTTTCCCCGACGTTTTCCTGGTCAGGAACGGTGTCAACAAGGGCCTGGCACCCGCAAGAAACCGGGGATTAAAGCTTTCAAAGGGCGATTATATTTTAATTCTTGATATAGACACTGTTTTAAAAGAGAGCGCAGTAAACTGCCTGGTTGAATTTATGGATAAGAATGATGATGTTGGCCTGTGTGCGCCAAGACTTGTTTTTACAGACGGCTCGGTGCAAAACAGCTGCAGGAGGTTTCCGCTGGTCCATACCAAGCTGCTTAGAAGATTGGACTTCAAATGGGCAGCCGGGCTTTTGGAAAGTGAATATTATGGAGAGCAGATAAAAAGCGGACAAGTATTCTTTCCGGATTATGTAATAGGCGCTTGCCAGCTGATAAGGCGGGAAGCGCTGAAGGAAACAGGTCCCCTTGACGATAAGATTTTCTATGGACCTGAAGATGTAGATTTTTGTCTTAGAATGTGGCTTAAAGGGTGGAAGGTTGCATATGTTCCCACAGCTGCCGTTGTTCATCACGAGCAGCGCATTACAAAGAAAAAGCTGTTTTCATATATTACCGTCAGGCATATACAGGGCTTGGTCCACTACTTCCTGAAGCACAGGTACTTTTTTTCCAGGGAAGGCATTTACGGAAAGATCCGGAGGGTCTTTGGCAAAGGGTATTAGATTATCTGAGGGGAAATACCAATCCTTCCCCCTACCAATTCCATGGGAGAGGGAAGACAGATGGATGAGGGTTGGGAATCATGTAATAATGGTTGTGAGGTGATTTGATGGTTAATATGCTGCGAAGGATGGAGAAATTCTACAAGGTTGCAATTATTCTTATAGACCTGGTATTAATCAACCTTGCATATATAGTTGCGTTCCTTTTAAAGTTTGACGGAAATCTACCGGACTTCAACTTTTCTCCATATATTCAGGCCATGCCGTTCATTACGATTGCCGCGCTGGTTTATTTCGATGTTTTCGGGCTTTTGAAATTCTTCAGGAAATCCTTGTATGATACGGCCGTTTCAATTATCTTCGTAATTTTACTGCTTGGTATAACTACCGTAGCCATTGCCTATTTCGGCCAGGGGTTCTCCTTCCCGAGGAGCGTTTTGCTGCTTGCTCCAGCTTTCCAGTTTGTGCTGCTGCTGGTATGGAACGGCTTTGTGCTTATGATCAGAAAGCAGCTTACAGGGCAGGGCAGCATGATGGTGCTTGGAAATGCGGATGAAATAAAGGGAATCATAGAAAAAGTGAACCATGCGCTGTCAAGGACAAACCTTAACATAAAGCACATATATCAGCCGCAGGATATGGATAAGGCTGTGAAAAAGCTCAAGGACGTGGATGAGGTGCTTATTTGTCCGGGGATACCTGATGATCAGAAGATGGAAATAATATCGCGCTGTATCGGCAGGAAAAAAATAGTGTATGTCATACCTCAGCTGTTCGAAATATCGCTGCTCCACTCAAGACTGGTACAGTTTGAAGATGTTCCGGCATTTATGATTGACAGGCTGGGACTGACAATTGAGCAAAGGTTCTTTAAAAGGATATTTGACATTGTATTTTCAATAATCGGCATTATATTGACGTCACCTGTTATGCTTGTGTCTGCCATCCTGATAAAAGCCACTTCCAAGGGCAATGTGATTTTTACACAGGAACGGGTTACCAATAATAACAGGGTATTTGATATTTACAAGTTCAGGACCATGTATGAGGGGGCGGAAAAGGATACGGGTCCGGTATTGTCCGGCGTTGATGATCCAAGGGTAACATCTGTAGGAAGGTTCTTGAGGAAGTTCCGGATTGATGAGCTGCCGCAGCTTTTTAACGTATTATGGGGTGAAATGAGCATAGTTGGACCCAGATCCGAGAGGCCGTATTTTGTTGAACAATTTATCAAGGACATTCCCGATTATAAATACCGTAACGAGGTTAAGGCAGGAATAACCGGATATGCTCAGATCCTTGGCAACTATGACACTTTGCCTGAAGACAAGCTCAGATATGACCTCCTGTATATAAAGAACTACTCCCTGCTGCTTGATATCAAGCTTATCCTGCAAACACTGAAGGTTGTCATTACAGGTAATCATGTAACGTATAAAAGCTTCAATGATAGTCTGAAGGAACAAAGCAAGCTGCCCGTATAAATAGAATCCGATGAAAAAAACCGTTGGCGGCAACCAACGGTTTTTTATAGTCTAGGAAAGTCCGACTTTTTCATTACAGGAATAATTCCAGAAATATTTGAAAATAAAGTGTTTTCAGGATAATGTAAAATATTTCCTAGACTATAAAAATTGAATTAATGCGCGTGCCAATTTTTCCTCATTGCTTCGGAAAGGCACATGCGCAAAAAAAGTGGCAGAGCCACATTTTTTATGCATATTCCACTGTCTTTTTCACTGCGTCAGGTTCTTTTTTGCTGATGCGCCTGCTGGTTTTGCCGTAATATGTCAAAATTCTGTCCAACCGCTTGCTGTAGCGCTGCACGCTGCTGCTCATCAAGTCGAAATTGTTGTCTGCTATAAGCCAGTTCAATCTGATATGCATTTTAGTAATTATTACATATACCAGCTCTCTAGACATAATACCCAGCCCCCTGAAAAAGAATTTTATGGGTACTACATTTAACTATATTTCCGACAGCAACTACAATTTATATTATAACATAATATGGTAATTTTTCAATTATGGGATAATGGGTCTTTGGTACCAAAATAGTCCCAGTGCTTTTTAACATAACAGATTTCTAGTCTTTTAAATGTTAAAAAGCACAACCTATAAAATTTGCCGAAAGCATAATTTATTTCTAGAAATAAATTATGTGAAATGGCATCAATTTCAGAAATTCAATATTTTGGAACGGTTACATTAAAATTGCTGTACTAATTTTTTTGAAAAATGTTATAATTAATATAAATTGGGATTGGCGTACATACCTTTATGGTTCATGATAAACCGGCAGCCTGGATTCCCGCATGAACCGTTAATGATAGAGTATGGCACCAGGAGGTATTTTGTGAGCAAAAAGATTCTTATTGTTGATGACGAAAAGAATATCGTGGATATTTTGAGATTTAATTTACAAAAAGAAGGTTTTGCGACACTTGAGGCGTATGACGGGGAACAGGGGCTTGAAATGGCATTGAACCGGAAACCCGATCTGATCCTGCTTGATGTTATGCTTCCTAAAATGGATGGCTTTACAGTATGCCGCAAAATCAGGCAGACAATGTCTACTCCGATTCTGATGCTGACTGCAAGGGAAGAGGAAGTGGATAAGGTTCTGGGGCTTGAACTTGGTGCGGATGACTATATCACAAAACCTTTCAGTCCCAGGGAACTGGTGGCGAGGGTCAAAGCCAACCTGAGAAGGACTGTGGCCGATGACAGTATCAAGGGCAAGGAGAGTATCCTGAATTTTGGAAGCCTGATCATAGATGTGGACCGGTATGAGATAAAACGCGATGACACTGTTATAGAACTTACACTGAGGGAATTTGAACTTGTAAAGTTTCTTGCCCTGCAGCAGGGACAGATTTTTTCCAGGGAGAGCCTTCTTGAAAAGGTCTGGGGCTATGAGTATTATGGAGATGTACGTACGGTCGATGTTACCGTCAGAAGGTTAAGGGAAAAGCTGGAGAAAGATCCCGGCAATCCCGAATACATAATGACGAAAAGAGGAGTCGGATATTACTTTAACAAGGTAGATTAGGGATTTATCCGGCGCCTTATCCTCAAACCTGCGCGGGGGTGGGTATGCTTTCTTTATCAAGAAGCCTGCAATGGAGGCTTGTAATAATTTTTATACTTATTCCTCTTGTTTTAATTGTATCTGTTCATTTTTATCTAAATAGAGAGATTGAAGCGTCCTATTATGAGATTTTCAGGCAGCAGGTGGAAAATGGCTTCAAGAACTGGCAGATTACCGAAAAGAGCGCCTCCGGCGATGTACGGGACTATTTGGGAGGCAATAACAAGAATGCAATAGTATATTTTTATATCAATGACTCAAGAAGCTATACTATTATCAATAAAAACACCAATAAAATTGTGGATTCGTCGGACCCCTTTTATGA
>CALMWN010000266.1 GCA_937873555.1 uncultured Clostridia bacterium | reverse complement strand
ACACCGGCTGTCCAGACTTCCGCAGAGGGAGAAGAGGAAGACAGCAAAAAGAATGAAGAGGAGATACCGCTTAATGGAAATTTTAATTGAGAACCAGCAGAATAAAATAACCATAACTGAAAATATAAAAAACATTTTGAATACGGCAGCTGAACTGTCAATCAAATTACAGAACCTTCAGAAACCTTCAGAAATCAGCTTTATGCTTGTGGACAACGAGCGTATAAGAGAAATAAACCTTGAATACAGGAATATTGACAGGCCGACGGATGTGCTTTCATTTCCCATACTGGATATGTATGAAGGAATGCTGAATTCTGATGAGGGGGATATAGACCTTGATGAAAACCTTCTTTTACTGGGAGATATAGTCATATCAATGGAAATGGCAGTAATGCAGGCAGAAGAATATGGGCATTCTCTGGAGAGGGAGCTTGCTTTTCTTGCTACTCACGGGACATTTCATCTTTTAGGCTATGACCATGAGGATGAAGAAAGTGAAAAAAAAATGATGCAGCTGCAGGAGACAGTACTGCATCAGATGGGACTTTCAAGGTAGTGATATTTCCTTTAAGCTACCTGAACTATTTGGAAAAGATGGCGGTAATGAAAAATAGAAACCTTTTGGACAGCTTTAACAATGCAATAAATGGGATCATACATGCGATAAAATACGAGCGGAACATGAAAATCCATGCCGTGTCAGCGATTCTTGTCCTGATGATGAGTCTGCTTTATCGGCTTACAAGGCTTGAATTCCTGGCCATTTGCCTGACGATATGCCTTGTTATAATATGTGAGCTATTAAATACTGCAATAGAAGTCTTAGTAGACATAATTGTGGATGTCTATCATCCAAAGGCCAAAATCATTAAGGATGTTACAGCTGGTGCTGTTCTGGTAACTTCAACTTTAGCTTTGATTGTCGGATATGTGATATTTTTCGATAAGGTAAAATCAAGCCTGGAAAACGGGATAATTGTAGTAAGACAGTCTCCGATGCATTTAACCGTCATAGCATTGATAATTACAATGCTGACGGTTTTGATACTTAAGGCGCGCCTGAAAACCGGGACGCCCTTTCATGGGGGAATGCCCAGCGGGCATGCGGCTGCTTCCTTTTCAATAACAACAGCGATAGCTCTTTGGACAGATAACATGAGTGTTACGATATTAAGCCTTTTTATAGCATTTTTGGTTATACAGAGCAGATTAGAGGGAAAAATACATAACATGCCTGAACTCGTAGCAGGAGCGGCACTCGGAATTCTTGTGACACTGCTGCTGTTTCAGGTTTTCTACAAGTAAATGGTTTTTTATATAAATATAACGGTATTTTAACAGGAGTAGGAAAATGGATGAAAAAGAACTGCTAAAAAGAGCATTTGAGGTGAAGGAAAATGCTTACGCCCCATATTCGAAATTCAGAGTTGGTGCTGCCCTTTTAACCTCAAACGGCAGGCTGTATACCGGTGTGAACGTAGAAAATGCTTCCTTCGGAGCGACCAATTGTGCCGAACGTACTGCAGTATTCAAAGCTGTATCCGATGGAGAAAGAAAGATAGCTGAAATCGCAATTGCAAGTGACAGCGAGGAGATTATATATCCCTGCGGCATTTGCAGACAGGTACTTCTGGAATTCGGAGAACCGGGTATGAAAATAATATGTTCCAGGAACAATGGGGAATATAAGGTTTATAGTCTGGATGACCTTTTGCCAAATGCCTTTAAAAGCATAAACATCAGGAACGAAAAGTAAGAATAAAAATAAATGTAATATTGGAGGAACATTCAATGTCTTTTAAATCTGGATTTGTTACTATAATCGGCAGGCCTAATGTCGGCAAGTCGACACTATTAAATATACTGACAGGAGAAAAAATCGCCATAACATCGGACAAGCCTCAAACGACCAGAAATTCCATAAGAACAGTAATTACAAAAGAGGACTGCCAGATAATTTTCATTGATACTCCAGGAATTCATAAACCAAAAAACAAGCTTGGAGAGTATATGGTGAATACAGCAGAGGGAACTCTGAATGAAGTGGACGCTGTTTTGTTCCTCATAGAAGCTACCGATACACAGCCCGGTGCGGGAGATTTATTTATAATTGAGCAGTTAAAGCTTTTAAGAACCCCTGTTATTCTCGTTATAAACAAAATAGACCTCATCAGGAAGGAGCAATTGCTAAGTACAATTTCCAACTATAGTGAGACCATGAATTACAAGGCGATTGTTCCGGTTTCAGCGTTAAAAAGTGACGGTACTGATATTCTTTTGAAAGAAATCAAGTCATTATTACCCGAGGGTCCCAAATATTTCCCCGACGACATGCTGACTGACCAACCCGAAAAGCTTATTGCAGCAGAACTTATACGTGAGAAAATATTGAAGCTTGTAAGCGAAGAGGTTCCTCATGGTGTGGGAATAGAAATAATATCCTTTAAAGAAAGGGAAAATAAGGGTATAATAGATATACAGGCAAATATTTATTGTGAAAAAGACTCTCATAAAGGTATTCTCATCGGAAAGGAAGGGAAAATGCTCAAAAAAATAGGCAGCCTTTCCAGAGAAGAGATTGAAAACATACTTGGATCAAAAGTGTTTTTACAGCTATGGGTCAAGGTTAAAACTGACTGGAGGAACAGTACTTCCATGTTGAACACCTTAGGATATAAATAGACTATAGCACTGCATGAAATAATGGCTTTTCAAATGCATGAAGGTAATTTCCCAATTTCCAGATGATAAATTACCAAGTATACAAAACGTTTTTTAGAGAAACATAAATCTATATCGATAAATGCATTTCTGAAAATGAGGGGGAATACATTCATGTTAAAGGATTTTGTCTGGAAAACGTTTGAATTTACTGGAGATATAGATAATTACATGTTTTTCAAGGAAATAGAAGAGAAAAACAAGGTGCTGAACGAGAGTAGAATTGCCGAGGATGAAGTCGCAACCAGCAAATAGGATTTCACAAGTACGGTTTTATTTTGCGTTTTGATATTAAAAACAAGGAAAACGCGATGGGATATATTAAGACATCCGGAATAGTAATCAAGGAAGTTAATACTGGAGAAGCGGACAAGATAATCACTGTCCTGACAAGAGGCATGGGCAAGGTAACGTGCTACGCAAAATCGGCCAGAAGGCCGAAAAGCAATTTGATAGCCGGAGCCCAACTCCTTTGTTACAGTGATTATGTCCTTTTTAAGGGAAGAGAAATGTATTCCATAAACAGTTGTGATGTAATCGAGTCTTTCTATGAGATAAGGAATGATATAGTCAGGCTTACATACGCAGCACACCTGGTTGATCTGATCAATGACGTAATGCAGGAAAACCAGCCTTCCTTTAAAGTGCTTCAGCTCTTTTTAAATACACTTCACATGCTTGCCAAAACCGATAAATCTCCCGAACTGTTAACAAGAATATTTGAACTCAGGCTATTATCCATTCTGGGCTATGCGCCTTATGTGAGAGGATGCATGAACTGCGGCAAAGAGGAACTCCAGGGGATGTCGTTCAGCTACAAGAAATGCGGTTTCCTATGCGAACACTGCATCATACAGGATGAGTTTGCATATGAGCTGTCAACTGCAGCTGCAATGGCAATGAATCATATTGTACATGCCAGGCTGCAGGATCTTTTCAGCTTCAATGTCTCGGAAAATGTCCTTGGCGAACTGGAGAAGCTTCTTCGAAGGTATTTGAGGGATAGGCTGGAGAAAGATTATACAAAGCTGGACTTTCTAAAGATGATTAAATAAAATTTCCAAACGGGGACGCTTCTCAAGAACTTGGGAAATAATAACAAAATTAACGATAAAAATGGTATAATGGCAGAAAAAGGGAG
>CALMWN010000265.1 GCA_937873555.1 uncultured Clostridia bacterium | reverse complement strand
ACTGATGGGAGAAGGCGAGGAGAGTATATCGAGGTCAATGAAAAGAATAGGAGTGAGCTATGCATACTACTTCAACAGAAAGTATGACAGGGTAGGACACCTTTTCCAGGATAGGTACCGCAGCGAGGTAATCATTGGAGAACCATATATGATGATGGCCTCACGGTATATTCATAATAATCCGGTGAAGGCGGGAATTGTAAAGCAAGTAGGGGAATACAGATGGAGCAGCTACAAGGCATATATTTATTGTAAAAGTGATCGAGAAAACCTTGTAAACAGGGAACTCCTACTTTCAATATTTTCAGAAAATGAAGAGCGGGCGGTTGTGCTGTTCAAAGAATATACAGGCCAGCCTGAAGAAAACACATTTATAGGTTGTGAGGAGGGTGCTGAAAAACTGCAACTTCCTTTGTTGGATGAGGACTTAAGGCAGAGTGTTTATGAAATTCTTTCAAGGAGCGGGTATAGGTTGGAGGATTTCAAATCGTGCAGGGATAAAATAAAGCGGAACTCTTTGATAAAGGAGATAAAGGAGGCGACCTGCGCTCCAGTACGCCAGCTTTCAAGAATCTTAGGTATAAGCAAGGATATTGTATTTAGAGCGTAAAATGCGACAAACTAGAACCGTCCCCTTGTCGCAGAGAT
The DNA here is from genome assembly GCA_937873555.1 of uncultured Clostridia bacterium. Lineage (GTDB taxonomy): Bacteria > Bacillota > Clostridia > Acetivibrionales > CALMWN01 > CALMWN01. The sequence continues at coordinate 1,021 of CALMWN010000265.1, read as the reverse complement.
TGCCTTCAAGGGCTTCGGCATGATGCGTGCTTTCATATCTTGACTTTGGCATACTAAATTGGCATACTAATAAGTAGATAATTCAATCTACAAGAAAGGGTGCTCTTTATGGGTGATACGACAACGATCAGGGTAAGCAGGCGTACCTATGAACTTGTCAAAGACGTATCCGAGCAAATGAATGAAACAATGCAGAATACGATAGAAAAAGCCATAGAAGAATATAGGAAGAAAAAGTTTTTTGAAGAGATGAATGCTGCTTTTTTTAAATTGAAAGAAGATCCTGGAGCATGGGCTGCTGAGAGGACGGAAAGGGAAGCATGGGACGTCGCGCTGGGGGATGGATTGGAGGAATCTAAGTAATGAAGCCTTGCCGCGGAGAAATATGGCTCATTGATTTGAATCCAGTCAAAGGGCGCGAGCAGTCGGGAGTAAGGCCGGCATTGATCGTCTCGGTAGATATGTTTAACCATGGTTATGCGGAATTGTTGATTGTTTTGCCCATTACAAGCAGATTCAAAGGGATTCCATCACATGTGGAAGTAAATGATGCCGGATTGTCGATGAAAAGTTATATTAAAACTGAGGATATCAGGTCGATTTCAACGGAGAGGCTTGTCAAAAAATTGGGCATAATAGACATTGAAACAATGAGGCTCGTTGAGGATAGGTTAAAGCTCCTTCTGGGAATTTGAAATGTTGAGTCGTGGGGTGATTCCTCGGCTTAAAAAAAGTTCCGACGCAAGGGTAAGAAAGAATAAATTAAAATAAGCTGGTGAATACTAACCGTATCCATGAAACGCGAGGAGGTACGGCTATGAACTATGCCAGTGAAGACCAGCTCACTGCTGTTGCCCAGTCATGCCCGCATTTTAACTCCGGAGGGCTTGTGAACAGCAGGTACAGCAGTGCGGCTGAAAATATATCATGCCGGAATTGTTTGAACTGGGACGGCGTGAAATGCAAGATAAATGCTTTTGACAATGTGCTTACCAGCCTTGACCAGACTTAAACAGACTTA
>CALMWN010000264.1 GCA_937873555.1 uncultured Clostridia bacterium | reverse complement strand
TGTGCGTCCCGGCAATCGCATCGGCAGTACCTGTCGCTGAGACTGCCATACTGGCAGCGCCCGTAACACTGTCGGTAACACTTGAAATGAACTTCTTGTAGGAATTCTGGGAGAGCATATTAGTCGCAGGCTTTACCATATCCATAAAATCACTCTTAAAGCCCTTAAGCGAACTTGTAATTTCCCTGTAGGCGTCCTGCCTCCAGAGGGCAAGCTGCCTGTTCTGGGTCAGCTTATCCAGTGGGACTCTTTCAATCTTCATCAGCTGGCTGATTATGGAATCTATATCGAGGCCGCTGCTTCCCAAACCTGTAATTCGCATTATTGAACTATATGGGTTGGTTCCACTCACTGCCATAGGATCACCTTCTTTCGTCAACTATGATACCGGCCATTTCCCACATTTTTGCCACCATATCAAGTATTTTTTCAGGCGGTATCTCTCTTATGACTTTGTTTGTATCGGAATCTATGACTTTGACCATGATCTCTTTGGTTTTTTGGTGGATAGAGAATTCAAACTTCGTATTGGCACCCGAAATCGCCTTGTTTGCTTTTTCTATTGCGTCAATCAAGACTTTTTCCGAAACCGGAAGCTCTTTCTTCTCCCATTCTGTCATCTGTGAAATGTTTTTATTGTCTTTTGCAGGAATTGTTATATCAGAAGAGTCATTATTATCTTTAGTATTGGTATTGGTATTGGTATTTGCCCTTGGGCTTTGTGATATGGCAAAGCCGGTACTGGAAGCATCCATGCTTTCAATTCTCATACTAATCCCTCCGTGAAATATATCTATATTATTGTATCGGCTGAGTAACAAAAATTGATTAGTACAACTTTTATACTTTAATCACATCGCAGATATATTTAATTTGTTCTTCCGTCAAGGACACAGAGCTCGGAAGATTCACGCCCCTTTGTGCTATATCCTGAGTAACACAGAGATCGCCTCTTCTGCACCTCCTGTAAGGCGGCATGGTATGGACCGGCATAAAGAAGGGCCTTGTTTCAATACCCTTCGCCCTAAATTCCTTTATCAGGCTGTCCCTGTCAATATGATAATCATCTTCAACAAGTATGGAATACAGCCAGTTCACATTCTCTGCCCAGGCTTTCCGGGTGGGGAGGGTAATCCCCTTCACATCCTTCAGAAGCCTCCCGTATTGCATTGCATTCTTTTTCTTTATACCGATAAAGTCATCGATGTTTTCAAGCTGAGCTAACCCCATTGCTGCCAAAATATTAGGCATCCTATAGTTGTACCCGATTTCCTCGTGGTAAAAGGAGCCATTTTCAGTAACCGTCTTTGTCTGGTTGGATAAATACTTGATGTAATCCCCAAGGGATCTCTCGTTTGTTGCCAGCATACCGCCCGCACCTGTTGTCATCAGCTTGTTCCCGTTGAAGCTGAAACAGCCCATATGCCCTATGGTGCCTGTATGCTTACCATTATACGTGGAGCCCAGGGATTCCGTGGCATCTTCAATAACCGTCAGCCCGTATTTTTTTGATATGTCCATCAGTGGGTCCATATCAACCGGGTGGCCATAAATATGAACGGGTAAAACTGCCCTGGTCTTAGGCGTTATAAGCTCTTCAAGCCTGTTTACATCCATCACATAAGTATCCCTGCATACATCTGCAAAAACCGGCTCCGCTCCCACATATCTTATTGCGTTGACTGGTGAAATAAATGTAAGGGACGGAACAATCACCTCGTCCCCGGGTTTAATCCCTGAAGCCATAAGAGCCAGATGAAGTGCTGAGGTTCCGTTCATCGTAACAACAGTCTTTTCTGCTTTGATAAATTCACGGAATTTTTCCTCAAATAAATCGACAAACTTCCCCGCACTTGACACCCAGTTGGTGTCAAGGCATTCCTTTATATACTTCCATTCATTTCCGCACAAATGCGGGATACTTAAAGGTATCATCCCAATTACCCCATGGTATAAAGTCGTATTATTTTATCAAACTGTTATGTTAAAAAGCACTAAACATTATATATATCAGCTTTGTAATAATTAAGGTTTTTACCAATCCATTCAATTGTTTCCTTCAGTCCCTTATCCAGAGTATAAAGAGGTTTCCATCCTATTATATCCTCTGCTTTCCTGTTGTTGCACCACAGTCTGTTTACCTCGCTTTTTTCCGGTCTTATGCGGTCTTCATCACATTCTATGGTTACTTTTTGCCCGGATAATGCGATTATTTTATCAGCAAGATCACCGATTGAAATTTCAAAATTGGAACCCACGTTGATTACCTGCCCGGTGCTTTCATCCGCTTCTGCGATACAGAAAAAAGCCCTTGCAGTGTCCTTTACAAAGGTCAGATCCCTGGTAGGGCTCAGTATGCCCAGTTTGATGGTTTTTCTCCCTGAAAGTATCTGCGAAATTATCGTTGGTATTACGGCTCTTGCCGATTGTCTGGGGCCATAAGTATTAAAGGGCCTTAAGGTCGCCACAGGAAGTCCGTATGAAAGATGATAGCTCTCGGCAATCTTATCGGCACCGATTTTGCTTGCTGAGTAGGGGGATTGTCCCTGCAGCGGATGGTCTTCATCAATCGGTACATATTTTGCCGTTCCGTACACCTCGCTTGTGGAGGTGTGGATAATTTTGCTTATTCCATGCATCCTGCATGCCTCCAGTACGTTTAGAGTCCCCTCGATATTCGTCCTTACATATGATGCGGGTGACTGGTAGGAATACGGAATGGCTATCAGAGCCGCAAGGTGAAATACTACTTCCTTCCCGGCCACAGCTTTTGAGATATTGTCATACTCTCGGACATCCCCGGAAATAACCTTTACTTCATTTTTTATCCGGTCATCCAGCGAATCAATCCAACCCCAGTTGTTAAAAGAATTATATTGAACTAGGGCTGTTACTTCCGCTCCTGATTTTACAAGCAGCTCCGTCAGATGGCTTCCGATAAAGCCCTCCGATCCTGTCACTAGAACTTTTTTATTCTTTAGCTGCACATTCTTCACTCCCAAACATGTTTTCATAATCCATATTCGCCTGGTTGTAATCGTCCATCTGACCGATGTCCATCCAGTATTCGGTAATCGGGAAGCTGCCCACTCTTCTGTTTAGGGCTATATATTTGCTTATCAGCTGTGTAATATCAAAGTATTGGTCCTCCGGTATGTGATCTATGGTTTCAGGATCCAGGCAGTACATCCCTCCACTGATAAAGTAGCTGGACCGGGGCTTTTCCTTAAGCTCCACTACGCTTTCACCCTTTATATTCACAACCCCGTAGGGTATCTGCATTTCGTACTGCTTGGTGCCTATGGTGATGATATCCCTGTTGTTTGTATGAAATTGCATGAATTGTTCAAAATTAAGCTTGGTAAGGATATCTCCGTTAATGACAAAAAAAGGCTTGTCCAGATATTCTTTTGCGAGTCTGATAGCACCTGCCGTACCAAGGCGTTTTTTTTCGCTGACGTATTTTATGTTTACTCCGAAATTCATCCCATCCTGGAAATAGTTCATTATCATATCAGCCTTATAGTTCAGACTTAAAATAATATTTGAATATCCATAAGACTTCAGTTGCTCGATAATTGTTTCTATTATGGGCTTTGCACCTACTTTCAGCATCGGCTTGGGAACTTCTCTTGTAAGCGGTTGCAGTCTTGTGCCAAGACCCCCTGCCATAATTACGGCCCAGTTTTCCTTTGATATCTTCTTGAAAAATTCGTTGTAAAATATAATGTTTACAACCCGCATGTCGTCATCCAGAACAGGCAGCTGACTAACATTCTTCTTCAGGAAAATTGTTTCAACCAGGGTTCTGGAATAATTTTGGGATACAAAAATAAAGTTCTCATTCATTATGGAGCCAATAGGCTCTTCAAGAGCCTGTCCTTTTAGTATCGCCCTTCGGATATCACCGTCAGTGACAGTCCCCATAAGTCTTTGATCTTCATCTACTACCAGAGCGAACGCCCTGCCGCTTCTGTCTATTACTTCCATTGTTGATCTTATGCTGTTTTCCGGTGTTACAAAGAGTCTGATTATCTCCTGAATACCCATATTCATCAATTCTCCATTCATAGATAGGGCAGCTTTATCCGTTTCTATATTTCATCATCAATTCCGCAACCAAAAAATCCATTTCCTCATCAATATCTATGGATGAAATCCGGTCCATTATATAAGCCAGCGGTCTTCCCAGTTCAAAATCCTTAATTTGCTTGAGTACTTCAGTCTTTGCGATGTATATGGCTCCGTTTGTATTGTAAACCGGAGGAAAATCCTGCCTTCTTGAGAGCTTTATCCTGTCATAATCCATAAAGTCATGCATATAGCCTGCATCGTCAATAGTTTTATACCACCAGGGAGGGTGCTCAATTTTGACGACCGAGACCAGTGAATCGGCTTCATCCTTACACGATACAAGCTTTTCTATAGCTTCATCGATATGCTCCGTTCTTCTCAGCGGGGAAGTACATTGCAATAACATTATATAATCCGGATAATATCCGCTCTCTTCAAGAATCCTGACTGAGTGCAGAATGGTATCCATTATCGGACTGTTGTCCGATGCAATCTCGGCAGGCCTTGGTATTATTTCTGCTCCGGAATTTTTACTTATTGACGAAATCTCTTCATCGTCAGTAGAAACTATGATCCTGTCCACATATCTGGATTTCTTTGCTTCTTCTATCGTCCAGCATATCAGCGGTTTCCCGTTCAGATTTTTGACATTCTTCCTGACTACTCCCTTGGAGCCCCCACGAGCGGGAATTATACAAAGAACACTTGCTTTTTCGGTTTTATTATTCATTGTTTTCACCTAATATTATATCGGTTATTAATCAGCTTCTTTTAACAAGCAATTATCAGCACGCAGCCACTTTACAATTACCATTAAAAAAAGTGAGATAGAAGTATTCTCACCTTGCTGGGGTATTTGCCCCACTCCAGCTCCGAATGTATCTGTTCCTACATTTCGTCAAAGGTTTTCATTATATCATCTCCCTGGCATTAATAGTGGTACTGCAAGAAGAGCTCAGGTTCTTTTTGATTCCTTCGTTTCCATTCGTCCATCAGAAAATGGTAGGTTTCTGCGTTATGAATCCTTTTCCCTATGTAAAATTCTGCAAGGTATGGGGAAAAACTATTTTTAAATCTGAAAAGGCTGTCATCAGGCGAGTCCGATAATCCTCCGCCGAGATGGAATTTTTCAAGCCCCATAAGACAGCCCAATTCAATAGCCTTGTACAAAAGCAGGTTATTGGGTGCGCAGGACAGATACTCCTGACGGCTCCCGGAGAGATGATAACTGAGATACCGGCCGCTGTACAGGAAAAGTGCAGCTGCCGCCGTGTTGCCGTCAATTTCAGCTTCCAGAAGAAACAAGGATTTGTTATTCAGATTGAACAGATTTTTATAATATTTTCCGCTAAAATAGTAATAATCTCCAGCATTGACCTTATTCATGGTTTCCTCATACAAGGACAAAAACCCGTTGAAATTGTTACTGACTTTTACCGTTACACCAGATTTTTCAGCCTTTCTTATCATGTTCCGGTTTTTGCTGGAGATGTAATTCTTCCAGATCTCGTCCGGACCTGCTTTAAGATCGACAAAAACAGTTGTCCGGTTTTTGATTTTTGAAATATTCTTTCTAAAATAGCCGAAGTTGTCAAGAAGGGGATGAAATCTTACAAATTCCGCAACTATGCCATTCTCACGGCACCAGGTGCAGAACAGGTCCTCAAACTCATTAATATCATCCTCATTATAATTTTCTACTACCGGACCTCCATAACCATAACAGGTCTCAATATCAAAATACTTCCCGGGTGTACCATATCCGGTAATCTCTTTCAGAATAAACGGATAAAGTACCACAGTACCGCTGCTTCCCTTGAAAAGAGCAACACGACACTCACCCTCGCCGTTCAGCTCATGAAGTGTACAGTACTTGCTGGAAAAATAAATATCCTTGTTAAGAGGGCTGATACTTAAATAGAACTTATCCCATTTCATCCTGTCGGCACATACTTCAAATTCCATACCTTTCCTCCACGAGGCTGTCTATCATACCAACCATGTATTCCATATCGGCTTTTCCGTATCTCTGGTCAATAACAAGTGTTAATATATTCTTTGACATTTCAAGGGCCAGTGGATTACGTTTGACTCTGGGGTCTTTTCCAATATCCCAGTGAACAGGAAGGAATACCTTTCTCTCTATCAATTTCTGCCTCAATGCATCCCTTTCCACTTTTGAGATATATACAGGAAGTCCCAGAGGTATGAATCCTTCATCTGGAACCGGGCATACAGGTCTCATATATTTGGAACCTGACAGAAGATCGTTGGCAAACATATAGTTTTCTATTCTTTTTTTTATTATCTCGTACCAATTCAATCTTTCAATCATTTCTTTCTCTAAAGCATCTCCCAAAATTACATTTTCTCTGTTATACACCTCTTCGGCGCGATCAAACTTTTCAAGATATTCTCTCTCATCCGGCGTCCTGCCGGCAATAAAGTTTGTTCGGCTTCGAGTCACACAAAATTTGTCCTCACATGCGGCAGAGCGGATAAATTCGGTTTTAATCCTTCTGGCTTCCCTCACCAGAGCTGCCCTTGTACTCTCAACTTCTTTCAATCCTTCACACAGATGCTCCAATTGAAAATCGGAATATAGGAAGGAACCGTCATAAGGTACTATCTTCCTGAAGCTGTTGAAGGAAAGACTCCCGATCCTTTTATTACTGTATACAAATTGCGCATTGTCCTCAATAACTATTTTCCCGGCAGCTTTTAATTCTGAAAGTGTAATTGCTTCGTCTTCCTTCCTCGGAAAGCCAAAATAGTTGATAAAAAAAACAGCTCCCGCATATTCGGCTTTTTTAAGGAGGTCGCAGGAATCTATCCGGAGATCTTCGGTAATATCATAGAAAGCATATTCCACTTCCATCAGGTCAAACACATCAAGGACGCTGGGACAAAGAAATACAGGCATCAGCACCTTGTGAATTCCCCTGGATTTTAAAAACCTGCAGATAATTATAAGGCTTGCCCTGCCGCCATTAAAAAAATACGCGTCATTAATTTCAAGCTGTTTGTTCTCACATATCAACGATTGGTCATACCAGAACTCTCCACCTATATATCTTCCCATTTTATGAGTTCATCCTTAACAAGATTTCTTTTAACCCTTCTGCCCGTAATCAAATCAGCGTACTCAGGCTTTATGCCGCTGCCCGGCCGTTTAAATCCGATCAGCTCTCTGGTAAGCAAGGTGCCCTCTTTTATGTCCCCTGCTGCTACAATACTCCTTCTTACGTTCTGCATTATATCAAGTTCTCTGGCTGTCGGACTTTTAATACCATCCCCAAGAAGCTTTTCCGTGTTTCTTATCATCCTCACATATTCCCTGAATTCATCAGGCGGCATTGAAGCCTTGTGATCAGGACCTTCCATGTCTCTATCAAGAGTTATATGCTTTTCAATAAATTCCGCGCCAAGCGCTACGGCTGCTACAGCAGCCTCACATCCCAGGGTGTGGTCCGAGAGGCCTACAGGAATATGAAAAGCATTCTTCAAGGTCACCATAGCCATTAAGTTAACTTCCTCATACCGGGTCGGATAATCGGTCGTGCAGTGCATAAGGCGTACATTATTATTACCTGTGCCATAAATTGTATTTATTGCGCTTTCCACTTCTCCAAGTGTTGACATGCCGGTAGAAAGCATAACCGGTTTGCCGGTTCTTCCTATTTCCTTTAAAAACTCAGGGTTGGTCACTTCCGTGGACCCTATCTTGATCAGGGGAACATCCAGAGTCAACAGATACTGCAGGCTTTCCGGCCCGTCAGGAGTGGAAATAAAAACAATACCCTGCTTACTGCAATAATCCTGGATTTCCCTGAAATACTCAAATGGGAGCTCAAGCTTCCTGATCATTTCATACTGGTTTTCATTGACAGGCATATTATAAATACTCTCTTTTCCACTGCTTTATCGTCATATTCCATCTTCATTTGAAATCATCCTCATAAGCCAGTTTCTTCACTAAAAGCTTTTTGTCATATTCAATACCTGCGAGTATCCTTACGATCTGCTTGCTGGTATTACCTCCACCATACGGATTTACAGTATCCTTAAGGCTTTTTATGAAGCTTTCATCATAGAGTGCCTTCCATAACGCTTTTTCGATACTGTCTGCTTCATTTGTACAATCTATTATATTTGAGGCCTGCAAACGTCCCTGCTGTCTGTTCCCTATATTGACTACAGGAATACAGAAAGACGGAGCTTCCACAATACCGCTTGATGAATTGCCAACCACAGCTTTAGCATGCTTCAACATACTTAAGTAATTAGTCATCCCCAGATTTTTGAATACTTTTGAATTCCGGTCTCCCGAAGCAAAGTCAACAATCCTGCTTATTATATAGCTGCTCCCCTCATCCGCGTTCGGGTAGGTAAAAACCTTCTGGCAGCTGAATTTATTCAATACGCCAAGCAGTTCATCCATCTGATATTTCAAGCTATCCCTTTCATTAGTAACCGGATGGTATGTGATCAGGATAGTCTCTTTTGAAAGGTCCATGCCCAGCAATTCCGATAATTCTTCGCATGAAAGCAGCGCTGCCTTGCTGATGTTTTCTATGGCCGGGTCACCTACGCAAAATATTCTCCAGCTCTCTTCTCCCATCTTATGTATCCTGTTTGCATAGAAATCGTTTGCCGGGAAATGAATGTGCGCCATTTTTGTAATCGCATGTCTGATTTGCTCATCGATGGCGCCTTCTGTTGACTCTCCACCGGAAATATGCGCTATGGGAATACCCATGCACATTGCCGCTGATGCCGCAGCAAATATTTCATAACGGTCTCCCAGGATGAGTAAAATATCGGGTTTCAACCGTTCGAAGGCCTCTGCCAGACCAATAATCCCAATGCCTGTGCTTCTGGCAATTCCCTGTCCGGAAGCTGAGGATAACTGCATGTCAATTTTCCCGGCAACCTTAAAGCCATCCTCAAGTATGGTATTTATCGTCATGCCGAATTCGGGTGCCAGATGCATCCCTGTGACGATAAGCTGGAGCTCGATTGCTTCAGTTTGTTCCATTTCCTTTAATATCCAGTACAGTAAGCCGTACTCGGCTCTTGAACCTGTGACAACCGCTACTTTTGGCATCAAATCCTTCTTTCCTGTCATTTATCAAGTAATTTAATGATTTCATCTGCTACTGCCCGGTGACCAATCCTGCTGTAATGGAATTTATCATCCGCCAGGTACTTTTCAGTCCGTCCGCTGCTAAATAATTTGCATACATTTATATAGTCAAAACATTTTTTATCAAGAACTTCAAGCAGTTTATCATTATATTCCCCTATGTGAATGTTTGAATTTACAAACCGGTAATTCAAAACAGGATTCATGGATATATATATAAGCTTTTTATCGGCAAGGCTCCCCAGCTGCTCCAGAATATAATTCACATTGCCGATAAAAGTATTAATATCATTATAATGCAGGGGTTTGCGCACCAATTGCATGATAAATTCCAGCGGGTTAAGAAAATATGCTCTGGCAAAGAGTCTCATCTTCTCATTAAATTTCAAACTATACATTGCCCTTATTATCTTACCTCTTGTTTCTCTCTTCAAGCCCCTTGGAAGTGCATCATTAATTCCATATGCAAAAATTACAAAGTCATACCTTTTCCCCCTCTGAACAATGTCTTTCAACTTGTTCAAAGCTTCTCCCGTTGTTTCTCCCGAGCCTGGTATCAATTCAATATCAATTTCCCTGTTAATCTTTTTCCCCAGATATTCCTTAACCAGGTATGGATATTTTTTATTCTCATTATAATATTCAGGTCCTATAGACATACAATCAGTAAAAAAAAGTATATCGTTCATGATACAATCTCCAAAACAGAACTCCTTATTTTCACATACCTTTTAACTTATTCAGATAAAAATTCACAGCATTTTCCTTTAGATCCTTTATAAAATCACATATTGCAATAATTTCTATGCTCTGGTTTTTTATGGCACGGACCTTCTCTAGGTCTATCTGAATCAAATTCTCAGCCTTATCAAGCTTCGAACCCATTATAACCTTGTGAATGTTGACAGTCTGTTCAATACAGCCCATAATAAAATCCCTGTAAAACCGGTCATTCTCCATGGAACCCTGAAGCTCATTTATACTTTCTGCCAAAGGCCGATATTTTTTGGCTACAAAGTTTTTTGCTTCAAGTACCTCCTCTGCTTTTCCGGTTTTCAGATGTAATTCCTCTGCCCTGTCCCTTATACTGCATATATTTTTGTATATATACTCGAAATATTGCTCAATTTTATTGATATCGATGTTGAATACTCCACTCTGATAGCTTTCTTCAATGATTTCCGGTATGTTGTACATATTTGTAAGGTAAATCTCAATTACATCCTTTAAGTCCATATTATCGCAGTTATCAATACCGATTCCGCCTTCGGTGGCATTAATAAAGCTGAAGCCTTCATCAATATATTTTTTAATTTTATTACCCATTGACGCTCTTGTAGCCAGGAACTGCCTAATGGTGTATGTATCATTTCCGTATATGTCCTTTATCATGATAAATTTTTTGGGGTTGCTGGCCAGTTCATCTTCAAAGCTCTTCATGTGCGCAGCGCCGGCAGCATGCATTTCCAGGTTTGTATAGGCAAGATCCTGACCGACGAATACAATGGGATTGCAGCCCAGCATAACAGCAATTGCAAGGTTGATACCCGCTACCGTCTGCTCAGGAGATACCTCACTGTAATCCAGCGAAAACTCCCTGCAAAAGAGTTTTGACAAGACATCATCATTATCAAGCAGCATGAATTTTTTTTCCTTATACACCTCAACTATCTGATAATACAATCTGTTGAGATAAATCATGGATATTTCACTGAAGTCCACACCCTCAAATATATCCTTTTCTTCAGGTGCGCCATCCATTGCTACCATGAAATGCGGTTTAATCCTGTTTCTGTTCAATATTCCGATTGCAGATCCTCCCGCCAGTATAAGAGCTTTATTCTTAATGGAATTCAGCAGTTTTACGTTTTTATCAAGCGAAGGTCCTGCAGAGACTATCACACAGGGAATATTTTTGAAGCGCCCTTCAAGGCTCTTACAGTTACCTGCTCCATTGATATGGATCAGATTTATAAAATTGTTCAAAATCCATAAATGTTTGAAATGCTCTATGGTACTTATATTAACCAGTAATATCCGGATAATTTCCGTAAATTTCTGTTGTATGCTTTTGCAGAATTCACCATAAAAGCGGGAATACGCCGGGTACTCTGCAAATTCAACCTTTTCCATCAAAGAACTTCTAAATACGTTAAACAGCTGTGTAGATAAATAGTCAGCATCATCACTCACGAAAAGTACAACCCTTTCGTCAAACAGCTCTGATAACTTCCTGCTTGAAATAAGGGCTTTAAATATCCTTGCGCTTGGCTCAATGACACAAATCCTGGTCTTTTTATCCACCTGCTTCAACAGCGCCTGGACATGATATCCCATCCCAAGACCGAATACAATAATCAGACCTGCTTCTCTGTTTACCGACCTGACCCATCGCTCTGCCTCAACCTGGGGATTGTAATTGCTGTGGACAAAAAACCGATTCCCCGCATGAATAATACTGATATTGGCTTCACCGTTCCTTGCCGCACAGACACTAATTTCATATTCTGGATTTCCTCTTTTTTCGATCTGGCCCGTTATACGGTCATACAATTCCGTATCTATTTTTCTAATATAACTGAGATTGTCATTTAATAAAGACATTTTTTCCCCTCACAGCAGTTCCTAATTATTCTTCAAATCAGCCCTACCCATGTCAACAAGAATTTCAGACAGTGCTTGTTTAATTTCATATTCAAATAAATCTGCAATCAAAACATAATCTTTTACTGTCAATGCATTTACTATTTCGCCAAGGAAGGCATTTATACCCTGTATCTTTTCAATTTCAAAGCCCGGAATTCCAGTGTAAGCCTTCATTACCCATTCCAGTCCTTCATTCACCTGAACCAACAGCTTTTCTCCTTCCCCGTACTGCCCGCTGTGAAAATGCTCTGACATGGCACCTATACCTTCAATCAGCTTCGGAAGGTATTGTTTTAAAGAGGGTAACAGACTATCCATAATCATCACTCCGGTTAATTTTTATTATAATGAAAGCCAGTCGGATGACTGGCTTTCATTATGGATTTTTGTTAAATTATGATCCAATATTACCTTAATAACTGTAGAACACCCTGTGGCTGCTGATTTGCCTGTGCAAGCATTGCAGTTGAGGCCTGGGTCAATATGTTGTTCTTTGTGAACTCCATCATTTCCTTAGCCATATCTACATCACGTACACGGGATTCAGCGGCTGTCAGGTTCTCAGATGAAGTTCCAAGGTTATTGATTGTGTGTTCCAAACGATTCTGCCAAGCACCAAGTTTGGATCTCTCAGCTGATACTGTGCTGATAGCTCCATCAAGTATTGTAAGCCTTGTTGCAAAAGCCTGAGTTGTGTCTGCAACGTTGATGTCGCTGACAACGCCGGTACCACCGCCTATAACATTAGCTCTCATATCATTGATATTGACATTAAGAGTCTGGTTTGAGTTGGCACCTATCTGGAACACAGCAGCTGCACCGCTAGTATTCAGCGTAGTACCGTTGAATAATGTTGATATGTCTGTGTTTGCAGCGAAATTGATTGTAACGCCTACATTACTGAAGTTAAGTGTATTACCGGTTTTCATGGAAGTGGTATCGGTAATACCTGTGATTACCTGTGTGGTACTGCCCACTGTAACTTTTACCGTATCGGTTCCGCTTACTGCAAAATCAATTTCAGATCCTGCAGCAACACCTGAAAGTTGTACACTCATACCCTTTGCATTCAGGCTTGCTATTGTAACAGTTCCATCCTTCAGTCCAACGCCAAGTGTACCGTCAATGAGCTTCTTGGTGTTGAATTCTGTTTTGTTTCCTATTGATGTGATTTCTGTCTGAAGCTGTGCAACTTCATCCTGTATTCTTGCCCTGTCTGTATCGGTATTGGTATCGTTGTTTGCCTGGACCGTCAGTTCTCTCATCCTTTGAAGCATTGCATGGGTTTCATTCAGTGCACCTTCTGCAGTCTGGATCATTGAAATACCATCCTGGGCGTTCCTTGAAGCCTGGTCGAGACCTTTGATCTGGTTTCTCATCTTCTCGGATATTGCCAAGCCTGCTGCATCATCCCCAGCTCTGTTGATTCTCAAACCGGAAGACAGTTTCTCGAGTGATTTTGATGTTGCACTGTTGGCCTGTGCCAACCTTGAATAGGTGTTTAATGCTGCTACGTTGTGATTAATTCTCATGATATAGACCTCCTTGTATTTGTTTATAAGGGAATCCATTCCCTATAATTAAGATACAATAAAGTATTTCCCTCACCCGGCCGGTTTAAGAAAAATACTTTATTTGTTGTCTCAAAATATATATCGAACATTTTTACAGAAACTTTAGCGAAAAAATAAAAAATTCTACAAATTGTAGAATTTTTTTATCAACCTGTTATTTTTCTTGATTCAGCAGAGCATCAAGTGCAGATGTATTGACCTCTGCAGCTTTTTTATTCTCTTCCTGGATTTCCAGGAATATCTCTTTCCTGAAAATCGAAACACTTTTCGGAGCATTGATTCCTACCCTTACCTGGTCGCCCTGTATATCTAAAATAGTAATTTCAATATTTTCACCTATTACTATGGACTGATCCTTCTTTCTTGTCAGTACAAGCATTTTCGGCCCTCCTCTGCTTTCGGAGTTCTTCTAGGATATAGTGTCTCACACTATACTTGTCAGTGTCAAGGACAACCTGCATGGCTTTTTTGCTTCTTGAGTTAATTACCACAGGAGCCTTCAGATTCATACTTATCCTGGATACATCCTCAGGCACAACCACTATGGAATAGATCAGCACCTCCTCTTCTTTCTCGATATCCAGAGCATTTATCGCATCATCGTCCAGATCAATATCGTAATCCGCTTTTATTAAAAACGGGTTGATGATTGCAAATGCCAGATCCGGTTCATCCACGCTTTGCAGCCATTTGAAAGGTGATTCATTGTTTGGATTGTCCAGTACCACATACTTCTTTACATTTTCAAAGCTGGGTATTCCATCATTAAATGTTATTATATTGTCTTTATCGATGGTAATATCACCAAAATGCCTCGTTTTCAACAGCATTTTCTTCCCTCCGTCCGATATTTTTATTCTATATGTGGGAATCGATATTCGTTCCTGTATAATTGATACTTATGGAGTTGTATTGCTTTATGTACACGTTCACCTGACCCGGGGTATAGTTGATATTTACCGAACCCGGGATAAAGGTCCCTGATACACCATTATCCACACCTTCCGAATTTTTTTCCGCATCAAATTGCACTTTACCCTTAACAGTTATTTTAGGCCCAACTTTGGGAATGAAGTCAAGACCAAACTCGTGGGTTGGATACGCATCCCGTACAGCAATATCTGCAATTGGATTCCCGCCCTTTTCAATGGCAGAAAGCCGGTACCCGTCCTGAGAGGTTTTGTTTATATATTCCATTGCCTGCTGGTATCCACGGTCCGCCGCTTCCTTTGTCAGGTCGGAGTTGCCCTTCAATCCGGCACTCGCAAAAGCTTCATATTGATCTATCTCAACCCTTGGCAGTTCTGTATGGATATTTACCTTTGCAAATTTCTGATGCAATTGGAGTCTGGCTTTTTCGGTATTGATATCCAGCCTGGAGGGTGTCGTATCTATTCCGATGGCTGCATATGTCTGGTTAATGGTCAATCCCATAGCATCACATCCCTGTAACGAATAAATCATCCCGGCACTTCCTGTGCCAACCTGTTAACAGCAATTTAAGTGTATCACACAACAGCTTAGGTTTCTACCTGAGAAAATCCACAAGGTTGGGCTGTATGACCCGTGCTCCTCCTGAAAGTGAAGCGCGATATACATTTTCTTCATTCTGAAGGTTCATTATTGTCTCAGCCATATCAACATCTTCATTATCGCTCATAAGCTTTGTGAAATTTATTGAATCGCTGTCAAGCCTGTTGGAGGTAAGATCTATCCTGTTCTGCCTTGCACCCACATCCGCCCTGATACGCAGCACATTGTTAACATCGGTATCAAGGGTTGCTATCAAATTGCTTGCTGCCAAATTATCCCCTGCAGATAAGGCTGTCATAACGCTGTCCATATCCTGTATCAGCTTACCGGTTTGTCCCGCAGTCCCATTCACCTGAGTGGGAGCTGCCAGGCCAAGTGCAGCAGCCGCAGTACCTCCGGATATGGCTACAGCTGACAGGCCTGCTGTCGCCCCCTTGGTTCCGCTGGTAAATACAAACTTGTAATTCGTCCCTGTTTTTACTGCATTAACTGTAATATCTTCTATTCCAGACGGTGTTGCTCCGTTTATTGCCGATTGTATCCCGGCCGCCAGTGCATTTGCATCATTATAAATGGAGCCGGCAGGAAATGTTATGGTTCTTGAGGTGTCAGTATCAACTTTTACGTTTAGCGTTGTTCCTGACAAGTCAACTGGAAAAGCCAGGACAACATTGCTTCCGGTTGTAACACCGCTTGTCTGCCCTGCTGCATTGCCCCCGTTGCTGAACAGGTCTCCTCCGGGTACGTTAATATTGATATCGTCCCCAATACCGATCTCATATTTAATATTCTCGCTGTTGTTTACATCTATGTAATACTCTCCTGTAGCTTCATCAATCAGTTTCGTATTCGTCTTGTAACCTGAAAATATATACCTTCCTGCATAGGTTGTATTTCCCAGGTGAATAAGTTGAGCTCTCAGCTGTTTGACTTCCTCGGCAATTTTCTGAGTATCCTGAGTTGTATTGCTTCCGTTTGCTCCCTGCACGGTGAGCTCCCTTGCCCTTTGAAGCACATCTCCGATATTGGCAAGCGTACTCTCGGTAATATCCATCCATGACTGTGCGTCCTTGGAATTCCTTTTGTACTGATCAACCTCTGCAACATCAGTCCTTAATTTCAAAGCCCTCGCAGCCACAACAGGATCATCGGAAGGGACGGCTATTTTCTTTCCTGTTGAGAGCTGGTTCTGGTATTTGTCCATTCTGACAAGGTTGTTACCTATATTATTCATCATGTTGTTTACAAGCATATTATTCGTTATTCTCATAAATTGCCTCCTACACTACTCCCATCTTGTTTATCAATGTATCATAAACTTCCGACATAGTTGTAATCATCTTGGCAGATGCATTATAGGCATGCTGGAATTTGACCAGGTTCGCCATTTCCTCATCTATTGACACACCGGAATCTGAAAGCTTGCGGTTTTCTATCTGCTTTACAATGGACTGCTGGTTGTTCGACAGCCTTATTGCCTGCTGGGAATCAATCCCAAGGGTTGTAACAAGGGATTTCATGAAATCCTCCGGCGCTCCTTCAACAAACATATGCGGGTCGTGCCTGTTTTCTATCAGCTTGTTCAGGATATTAATATTTCCTACTTCCCCACCTTTATCCGACACCGATATTAGTTTGACATCGCTCATGATATCGGCACCTACGGCAAAATTCTTGGCAGTAATCTTGCTGTACTGATCCCGTATCTCTGACAGGGTGACAGCTTTACCTTTAAATGTTGCACTGTCTACCGGCTGGCTGTTTGTGCCGAGCATTGTGAAGAAGCGTATATCTGCAGGTGCGGTATCTGCAGAAGTCGAATTCAGTGCATACCCGTCCACATGCCCCTCACCCTTGCTAACCGGGACACTGCTGTCTATGGAACCGCCGGCAAGTCTTTTAACGTTATAGAAGCCTTCGTTGAAGCTCATTGCAAATGTCTGTACAAACTCATTCATCCTGCGTATATAGTAAGGTACCCCTTTATATAGAATGCCGTTGTTCACCCCATCATTCCCGTCTCTGATATCCAGGTAGCCTCTCAGCTCTCCGCCTTTCACATCCAGTGTGTTACCATCCGCCCACTTCACATCATACAGGTTGTCAATGTCTTCATTATTGACCTTTGTGGACCTCTGCTGGATATCAAGCTTGCTCAGCTGAAAATGGTCGATAAAAGCCTTACCGCTTATTGTAATTACAAAATGCTTGTCATCCTTTCCGCTGGGAAGCTTTCCTGTAACAACCTCGTTTGCCTGAATATTTATGAGCTTTGAGAGCTTGTCAACCAGTACGGTTCTCTGGTCCCTCAAATCATTGGCGGTATTTCCGTCCAGTTCTGCACTGTAAATCTGTCTGTTCAGCTGCTGGATCTGGGTTCCAAGAGAGTTTATCTCCTCAACCTTGGTTTTAACATTATAGTTCAAATCTCCCTGAAGCTTTTCAAAATGTGTTGCCGTACTATTAAAATACTTGGCCAACGTAACTCCCTTTTCTCTTACCAAAGCTCTTACAGCTTCACTGCTGGGATCCTTTGCGAGTTCCTGGAACGAAGAGTAGAAATCATTCATGATGGTACTGAAACCGCTGTCCGACGGTTCATTGAAGGTAGCCTCCATATCCGCCAGCTGCGTTCTCTTTGTATCCCATTCACCATAGGAAACATTCTCGCTCCAGTATTTGAAATCAAGATATTCATCTCTTACCCTTTGAACTCCGGTCACATCCGAGCCGGTTCCCAGCATGCCGGTTCCGTCGTATAAAGGCATAGGCTTTGAAGCAACCTGGATGGCCTGCTGTCTTGAATAGCCAGGCGTGTTGACGTTATTCAAATTGTAGTTTACTACATCCAATCCTCTCTGTGCCGTATAAAGTCCCCTTACGGCAACATTCAGTCCGAAAAAGCCTTCTCTCATTCCCTATCACCTACCTGCCAGACCCATTTTTTCTATAACAGTTCCCAACATCTGGTCTATCACATTGATCGCCCTTGACGAAGCGTCATATGCATACTTGTATTTCATCATGTTCGTCATCTCTTCATCCATGGAAACTCCTGTAATGGCCTGGCGTTGATTGTCTGCAGAGGTTACCAGACCCTGCTGGTTGCTCATTATGTTCTGAGCGTCCGAACCATTTGTGCCCACACTTAAAATTATAGACTGATAATACTCATCAAGGCTCAGGGCTCCATTCACATCCTGCATTTCAGGCATATTTCTCAAATTTGCAATCTTCCGGGCTATTGTATTGTCGCCGCTCGCACCGCTTGTAGAAGCTACTATATTATTCAAATCGGTTATCCCGCTTGTGATGTTGTCATTAAGTTTAATATTTCCCATTTGAATAGGATACGCAGAATTTATAGCACTGAAGAAATCATCCCCCTGTGTCCCCTTCAGGGTCTTACCGCTTCTATGCATGGCATTTACCTCTCTTGCCATAATATTTATAAGGGCGTTCAATCTCTTACGTATATCCGGGATAACGTTCCCGGTATCTTTTACAAGGCTGATTCCGTCATTGGCATTATTGAGGCCTATCGATGTCATCATGCCTGCAAAGTCTGAAGAATTGATATCGTAAATCCTTCCGCCGCTAGCACCGGTTATGCTGCTCCAACCCGGCTCTGTAGTCGCATCTCCATTATCCTGATATTGTGCGTCTGTGATTACGGATGTTTTTATTCCCAGACCTTTTAAAGTATTTACATAATTCGTTGCGGTTGCTGATGTGTCGGTAACCCCATTACCATCTATGCTTTCATTGGTGAATACAAGCGCGTATTTGTTTGCACCCTGTCTGAAGGACATTCCCCCTAATGTTTCCAGCACATCGTTGTTCAGCGGATCTGCCGACAGATTGCCGAAATTGTTGCTGGTATCTCCGGCGTTGATGGATATACCCTGCACATCGGTAATAAACTGGGAAATATTTGAACTGTCATATGTAGTCGCATTCAGGGTAGCATTCGAGCCATACGTAATCAACCTGATATTGTAGTCTACACCGGTCTGTTGCAATTCATTAACATAGTTTGCAATATTCGCTTTAATATTTGCCAGGCCTGCTGCGTTGCTGTCCGAGTTATCTACTACAAAAGCAATATCCGCTTTGGTGTACGGAGAACCATTGCTTACGCTGCCGGTGGCCCCGGATACCTCTCCCCTTGACTCCATGAGGCCTTTAATAGTACCGCTTCTAAGCGGCACCTCAATATTAGTCCCCTCAAGTTTGGGAACGTTGAACATACTGCCCGGCTGGCTTTCCCCTGCATATAGTTTTGTCTGGATGCCCTTGGTAACGAGGAAATAGCCTCCAAGAGTGATATCCAGCTGCCCGTCCTGCATCTCATTCACATCTGCATTCACAAGCTTTGACAGCCTGTCTACCAGCGTGTTCCTCTGATCTCTGTAGTCATTTGCCGTATCTTTGGATACTTCGTTTTTTAGAATTTCCACATTGAGTTTTGCTATCTGATCCGTTATCTGGTTTACTTCGTCGATCCTCACCTGTATCTCCGAGTTGAGATCGCTCTGCAGCTTGTCCAGCTGTGCTCCTACATGATTTACCTGCTGTGTGAGGGCACCCGCCCTCTGCCTTACCAGCGCTCTTACAGTGAGGCTGTCAGGCTCCTTTGAAAGCTCCTGCCACGAATCCCAGAACTGGTTCATGGTGTCCTGAAGTCCCGATCCCATGGGTTCACCCAGAATTGACTGCACATCCTGGAAGGTTTTGTTTTTTGCTGTCCAATAGCCAAGAGTTGTGCTTTCCTGACGGTATATGTTGTCCAGGAAGGCATGCCTTATTTGCCTGACCTGCTGTATATCGGCTCCAAGGCCCAGCTGGTATTTGTATTCATTCTGATAAGGCCCCGTGGTTATCATGGCTTGCTGCCTGGTGTACCCCGGAGTATTGACATTGGAAATGTTGTGTCCTGTGACATTGAGTCCCCGCTCGCTCACAGTCAAACCTGACCTGGCTATTTCAAAGCTGGCAAAACTGACTGCCATTTTATCCACCTCACGTTAAAACCCTGTAAAAATCAATGAAACTAGAGTTTTATATCAAACAAATTACGTTTTTTAGAATCGTTGGACTGCCCGTTATTGCCGTAATTATTGTCGTTCACATCAAAACTTGCAATAAGATTCATGGAAAAGTTTATAAAATCAAGTGAATTTTTTATCAGCTTGGAATTTAAAGCGTTTGTATTCCTAAGCTCGTTGATTACGTCAATTATTTTCTCCTGCCTTTTTCTAAGTGCAGCTGCTTGTTCACCCTCCAGATGCTTTAGCAGCTCCGATACGGTGATTTCATTTGAGTCTGCTCTTATCTGGGCTGAAAGCTTGTCCACCAACTGTTCCCTTTTCAATTCAAGGCCGCTTATTTTGAGAATGAGAGTTTGTTCGACCTTGACAAGCTTCTCCAGATCTGTTACCTTTCCTGCGATTATTATGTCTTTTTTATCTTTGGATATATTTAATACTTCTTCATAGATATTGGCTTCTTCATCAAGTATACCAATCAAATCATTTACAAGAAGGGTATCCAAGGCCAATCCCACCTTTTATAATTAATATGTTCACAAGATTTGCCGAATTAACATATTTGCGGGATAATATCTTATCCCGCAAATTTTCGGCTAGAGCTATGCTTTTGTATCAAACATTGATTTGAGTATTTTATCCGCAACGTCACTTCCGTTTACATCGTAATTTCCGGATTCATATCTCGATGCCAGCTCATTCACTTTGTCAATACGGATATCGGGTACTTCCTTTATGCCTTTCATAACCGTCTGAAAATCCTTGGCCTGATTCGAAATTGATACTACATCCTTTTTTGACGCCACACCAGATGTTTTATCAATCTTTCCTGCATTTTTATGCTTTTCATACGCCCCAAAAATCTTTGGGATTTCTCCCCAGATTTTCATATAAACCACTCACCTTCATAATATCTTGTTCTGACTTATATCCACGTAATTCGCCGTTTATACAGGACTAAAAAGCATCATACGAGTTTTATCATTAGTTTTGTGTTTTCAATAAATATATCGGAATTTATAAAATAATATTAATATATTTTTTTTCAAATTTAATATTTCCCCATTAGTGTTGCACAAAAACTTTATATAAAAATCAACGGTAATACTTTACAGGTA
>CALMWN010000263.1 GCA_937873555.1 uncultured Clostridia bacterium | reverse complement strand
GAATATTCCTGTTCCAGGTACAGACCCGCAGCTGCTGCCAGGCATACCCGCGATACCGGAAACAAGTGCCTGTACTGTGAAAACTTCATAACGACGTCAAACACCGAAGACAGCCCCTATATCGGCTTGTGCAGGTTGTTTTCCGTCCGCAGCTTTGACGGAAGGAATAAAAATGCCTGCTCAAAGTTTGCCAAAAAGCCGGAATTGCGGTCAGGCTGAGATTAATATTATAGTTTACAATAAAATCTCCTTCTTGTATAATTGAGACAAGGAGTGAGAGCATTGTCACTGAATATTAAAGATATATTTTTGGAAAAGGCAAATGAAATCCAGGGACGTCTTCCCTTACGAATGAACGGCTTACCTTCGGGTGTGCCTTTTCAGGATGTTCTTGATAATGCTGTAGACAGTCTCTCAAGAGATCAGGAGCCGGATTCGGCAAAAAATGTCCAGATGGCCAAAGCCTCATTACAGGCCAGCAAGGCAGTCATTCCCAAAGACAAGACTCAGCTTATGGAAGAGATCAACAGTAATATTACAGCCGCAGCAAAGAAATACGGACTGGATGTCAATCTCGTAAAGGCTGTTATAAAGCAGGAATCCGACTACAACCCGTATTCATTGTCCCGGACAGGAGCACAGGGCTTGATGCAGCTCATGCCTGAGACTGCAAAAACCTTGAAGGTATCCGACCCGTGGGATATTGCACAGAATATTGACGGAGGGACACGGTACCTGAGAGATCAGCTCATGAGCTACAACGGTGATATAAAGCTGGCCCTGGCAGCCTACAATGCCGGTCCTAATGCGGTAAACAAATACAAGGGCATTCCCCCGTTTGCTGAAACCCGGGATTATGTAGCCAGGGTTGTCCAGTATTACAAACAGTATTCTCAAACACATGATTGATGGTCTATACTGTATCCACCGGTATTTCAAGTCTCTCTTCAAGAGCTTTAATACTTTCACCTAAAAGATCCCTTCTCCTGTGATCAAGCATAACCGGCGGCAGAAATATCAGGTCAGGCCTCTCGTTTTTCTCCAGAAGCGGTTGAACCGCTTCAAAAACGTCCTGCAGCATAAGCAAGCCTGCACAATTGATCGTTCCACCAAAAAACCTGTTTTTTACGCCTATAACCCTATATGTGAAATTCATTTTATTGGCTGCAAACAGTTTTTCCAGTATACATTTTGCCATTTCCGACGTCATAATAAAAACACTCTGCGCATTATGCCGCAGTACAGCACTTGCAATGTCATCAAGCACTTGTGGATCCATGTCGTAAAGCATCATGAATCCGGGAGATACATTTTTTTTCTTATGCAGCTTTATTTCCTTTTCATCATTTTCCCTGAGAATGCTCAATTCCGGCATGGATAGACTGTAAACAAGGTTAAAGGCCTCCACCCTTGTCCTTGGCCTTATTCCGTTCACTTCAAGGATTACATCACCAAATTGCATTCCCGCTTCATATGCCGGCGTACCTTTAATAATACCTTCGATCCTGCACGAAAGATCGGTTATTATAGACGGCTCAATTATTACAGGAAGAGAGTACCTGTTTCTGAGTTTTCCCAAAAATATCTGCATTTCATCGTACAGTTTGCCAAACACCGGTCCTGTATAGGTTCTGGAGGTGTATCCCGGCAAAAACAGCCGAAAGTTGTCCGCTCCGCATTCATCCAATAATCCGGCTATCTCTTCAATATCTTCATAGCCCATTATATGCGGCATATAAACGCTGCTTCCGCTGAATCTCAGTCTGTTTTTGAGTAAACGGATTTTATTCCTGATATCGTCGTCTTTTGACAATCCAAGTATCTTTCTCCGCTTATGCTCATCTACACAGTTAATGGAGATATTCAACTCGATATTTCCCAATTCCGCCATTTTTTCAACCAGGTTTTGGGTCAGTAATATTCCGTTTGTTGTAACCTGTATGGAAGTATTTCTGAATTTCTTCCGTACAAGCGCCAATATGGCAAAAAAGTCCTTGTGTAATAGAGGTTCCCCTTCAATGATCCTTGTCGCTGATTCGCCGATCACTATCTTTCTGGCAGGGGATAAGTATTCTATGATCTCTTCGAAATCACTTAATTTCAGCCTGGGCATTTTAAAAACCTCAACGCTTTCGGGATTCTGCCTGTGGCTGCAAAAAATACATGCGGTATTGCATTCAGAAATGACCGGTAATATATTTGTCTTAAAAACTGTATGTATAATATAATCTTTTGTTGCAATTTCCATAAATAGTCCCTTATTTGAAAATAAATATGATAACGACATGTAAATTCTTGTGTATGACATAAAAAAGTATATTTCTGTCTTCAGTTCTCTCTTCAATAATAGTACCAAAGTACTAAAATGTACAGAAATTAATCCACACTATCCACATTGTTATCCACATAAAAATCACTGCTAAAATCAATGATTTTTAATAATTTCCACAATATTCACATCTTATATTTCAACAATAGTTGATAAATAATCTTAATTTTTAATAGGACTGCAGCACTAATGCCTGTACTTCCAACACTTGTCGTAACTAAATTCCGCTATTATTCGATAATATATTTTTTATGCATGTTATGGAAATTTTTCTGCATAATAATTCCAAATAAAATACATTTGTCAGCATTATTGTTGATAAGCAAAGTTATCCACAGGTATGATGGATTTAAGACCTTTGTTTTAAATCATCTTTCTCCCAGTCTGAGTCCCGGTACCGCATTCAAATTCAGATCGGAAATGTTACCTTTCATATACTGAAAATAAGCAGCGCAGGCTATCATTGCAGCATTATCGGTGCATAATACCGGTTTGGGATAATAAACACAAAGCCCTTCTTTGGAGGCCCTTTCTTTAAGCAGGCTCCTAAGGCATGAGTTCGAAGCTACTCCGCCTGCAAGTGCTATATTCCTGACTCCTCTGATTTTTGCCGCCCGCAAGGTATTATCAACAAGGACATCAACGACTGCCTGCTGAAAGCTTGCAGAAATGTCTTCAATATTATACTTTTCGCCTTTCTGTTCAAGGTTGTTCAAGTAATTCAATACCGCAGTCTTCAAGCCGCTAAAGCTGAAATCCAGACTCCCCCCGTCAAATCTCACACGCGGGAATTCTATGGCTTTACTGTTGCCTTTTGCTGCCGCTTTGTCGATCAGAGGCCCACCGGGATATCCAAGCCCTATCGCACGGGCTATTTTATCAAATGCCTCTCCTGCCGCATCATCCCTCGTCTGACCCATAATATCAAATTTATCATAATCCTCAATGAATACAATATGGCTGTGGCCTCCTGATGCAACGAGGCATACAAAAGGAGGTTCCAGCTCTTTATGCTCAATATAATTGGCAGCTATATGCCCTTCTATATGATGTACACCTACCAGGGGCTTGTTCAATGCAAAAGCCATCCCCTTGCCGGCAGACAGCCCTACCAGCAAAGCACCTACCAGTCCCGGTCCATATGTAACTCCAATAACATCTATGCCGTCAATATCCATGGACGCTTCTTCCAGTGCCTGGTTTATTACAGGCATTACAAGCTCCACGTGTTTTCTTGAAGCAATCTCAGGCACCACTCCGCCATACTTCTGATGGAGGCTTATCTGAGAAGAGATGACATTTGAAAGCACTTCCCTTCCGTTTCTGACTACGGAAGCAGAAGTCTCGTCACAGCTTGTCTCTATGCCCAATATGTTGATATCCTTCAAATCCACGCACCTACCCATAGCTTGATCATATTTAATAATAACTTTATTATATCCAATTATCAATATCATGTTGATAAATAAACACAATAAAAAACATGAGGCTTTGTGCCCCATGTCATAAATAGGAGAAATGCTAATGTTCATCTTTATTTTAACAAATCACTGCAAATAAATATATAGTCTGTTCTTCCTCAAAAAATAGTACTTAATTCCCCATTTGATAGGACCATCGTCCTATCAAATGGGGAATCATTTTATGCTCCTGACGCTGTGAGAACATTGATTGTCTGATTATTGAGCATAACATCTTCAATTTTCTTAAATTTTCTGTTGAAAGCAATATCAATTACCTCTTCCATCTCTTCAACCGGAATCACTTCTATATCCATATCTTCAAATAATTCCTGCCAGTTTTCCTTCGGGATAAGCACCCTCTTTATTCCTGCGAGCCTTGCTGCCTCAACTTTTGCCACAACTCCTCCAACCGGCTTTACCTTCCCACGTATCGATATCTCGCCGGTCATGGCCAGGTCACTCCTGATGGGCAGGTTTACAACCGCAGAGTAGACCGCTGTTGCAATTGCTATTCCTGCAGAAGGACCGTCAATAGGTATTCCTCCGGGAAAGTTCAAGTGTATGTCATAGTCACTGCAGTCTATGTCGAGGAATTTTTTCAAAACGGTCAGAACATTTTCCACCGATGCCTTAGCTGAGCTGGTTCTCTTCAATTTATGCCCTCTTCCGTCCATTTCCTCTTCTTCCACTATTCCCGTAATCTTGATCGTGCCTTTTCCTGCAACAGCCTTTATAGCCGAAACTTCAATGTCGATAACCATCCCGGTGCTATTACCGAATACCGCCAGACCATTTAGACATCCAACAAATTCCCCGGCACAGATTTTCTTGTCAATGCGCGGACTGTAATGACCAAATTCGATCACCCATTCAATATCCTTCCTTGTAATCAGTCCTCTGCCTTCTACAAGCGCCACCCCGCCGGCTATCTGAATAATATTCACCGCATCTCTTCCATTCTGGGCATATCTGGCGATAAGCTCCTCTATTCCTTCCTCCGTCTTGAATCCGCCTTTGAATGCGGCTTTACTTGATATCAAAGCGATTTCATCAGGCACCAGCGGTCTGAAGTAAATTTCCACACACCTGGATCTGATTGCAGGGGGTATCTCATCAGCTGTCCTTGTAGTTGCCCCTACCAGTCTGAAATCCGCAGGCAGCCCTTTCTGGAATATCTCATGAATATGTGAAGGTATATTGTTATCCTCTGAACTGTAGTATGCACTCTCCAGAAACACTCTCCTGTCCTCAAGCACTTTCAGAAGCTTGTTCATTTGAATGGGATGAAGCTCTCCTATTTCATCAATAAAAAGTATTCCGCCATGGGCCTTTGTTACAGCGCCAGGTTTAGGCTGCGGTATACCTGCAACCCCATACGCCCCTGCGCCCTGATATATCGGGTCATGAACGGAACCAATCAAGGGATCGGCAATACCTCTTTCATCAAATCTCAGAGTGGTAGCGTCAACTTCTACAAATTTTGCTTCCCGTCTGAATGGCGATATTTCCGTCTGTTTTGCTTCTTCAAGAATAACTCTCGCTGCTGCAGTTTTCCCTACCCCGGGAGGCCCGTATATGATCACATGCTGTGGATTTGGCCCGCATAATGCAGCTCTCAGAGCTTTCAATCCCTGCTCCTGGCCAACGATGTCATTTAATGTTGCCGGACGTGTTTTTTCGGACAATGGCTCCGTAAGTTTTATTTCTCTTAGTTTTCTCAGTTTGTCAAGCTCTTTCCTGGATTCCTTTTCAATAGCATTTTTATTGCCCTGCTGGTTTCGCAGCAGGCTCAAAAAGTATAATCCTATTACTATTGAAAAAAAGAACTGTATAATAAAAAAAGTGCTTGTAAGCATGGTTTTCCTCCATTCAGATACTATAGAACGGCAGCTGTTCCAGGTCATATACCGTTTGAAACATAAATTTTATCTCGCTCCTGTTCATCCATATCCTTATAATAGTATTAACCCTGTGATTTTTTTTATCCTGTCAAATTTGAATGGAAATATAATGCAGCTAAAGGAGGAAAGTATAAAAAAGCGGACTGCTTTTGCAGTCCGCTTTTTTATATCCTATGATACAGATTCTCTTTTTACTCTTGGTTTCTTGCTTATTGGCTTCCGTATTGTCTTTTTATTCTCATTTATAACCAGCTGGGGAGTTGTGTTGTTTACAACCGTATCCTTGCTGATAATACACTTTTCAACATTTACAGACGATGGAATGTCATACATAACGTCCAGCATGATTTCTTCCAGTATGGCCCTTAAGCCCCTGGCGCCCGTATTCCTTTCGATTGCCTTCTCAGAAATTGCCTCAAGCGCATCTCCTTCGAACTCCAGTAAAACATCATCCATTTCGAACAGCTTTTGATACTGTTTGACCAGAGCATTCTTCGGCGCCGTCAGAATCTGCATCAAGGCCTGCTTGTCAAGGGAATGCAGGGTTACAATAATAGGCAGCCTTCCTACGAATTCGGGAATCAGCCCAAATTTCAACAAATCCTGCGGAAGGATATGTTTTAATGTCTCTCCGACATCTTTATCCTTAGGACTCTCTATTTTAGCACCAAAGCCCATTGCCTTCTTTCCGATCCTGTTTTGTATCAGCTTGTCAATTCCGTCAAAAGCTCCGCCACATATGAACAGTATATTGGTTGTATCTATCTGTATAAACTCCTGATGAGGATGCTTTCTTCCTCCCTGGGGCGGAACGGAAGCCACAGTGCCTTCCAGTATCTTAAGAAGTGCCTGCTGTACACCTTCACCGCTGACATCCCTTGTTATTGAAGGATTTTCGGATTTCCTTGCTATTTTGTCAACTTCATCTATATATATTATGCCTTTCTCTGCCTTCTCGATGTCATAATCCGCAGCCTGTATAAGCTTAAGCAGTATGTTCTCAACATCTTCACCAACGTATCCTGCTTCCGTAAGAGATGTGGCATCAGCTATTGCAAACGGCACATTCAATATCCTTGCAAGCGTCTGTGCCAGAAGAGTCTTTCCCGAACCGGTCGGTCCGAGCATGACGATGTTGCTCTTCTGCAGCTCTACCTCACCGGTTTTGACATCGGCGTTTATTCGTTTATAATGATTATAAACAGCTACGGATAATGACTTCTTTGCAGACTCCTGCCCAATAACATACTGGTCTAATATTTCTTTTATTTCCTTTGGCTTGGGTATATCATTCAATTCCGTATCTGTCCTTGCTTCCTCAAACTCTTCCTCTATTATCTCGGAGCAAAGCTCTATACACTCATCACAGATATATACTCCCGGGCCTGCTACCAGCCTTTTTACCTGTTCCTGGGTTTTTCCGCAAAAGGAGCATTTAAGCTGCTTCTTTTCATCATATCTGGACATCGTTCCACCTCATTTATTTTCTTCTTACCATTACTTCATCAACTATACCATATGCTTTTGCTTCTTCCGACGACATAAAGAAATCCCTTTCGGTATCCCTTTCAATCTTTTCCAGTGGCTGTCCGGTTCTTTCACTAAGAATCCTGTTGATTTGATTCTTGATTTTGATTATCTGTTCAGCATGGATTTTTATATCGGTTGCCTGACCGCGTGCGCCTCCAAGGGGCTGATGTATCATGATTTCACTGTTTGGCAGGGCAAATCTCTTACCCTTGGCTCCCGCAGCAAGTAAAAATGCTCCCATACTTGCAGCCATACCTATGCATATGGTGGACACATCCGGTTTAACATACTGCATGGTATCATATATAGCAAATCCCGACGTAACAGAACCGCCCGGGCTGTTTATATAAAGCTGGATATCCTTGTCGGGATCTTCCGCTTCAAGGAAAAGCATTTGCGCCACTACCAGGCTTGCTGTAACATCGTTCACTTCATCACTCAATACGATTATCCTGTCCTTTAACAGGCGGGAATAGATATCATATGAACGCTCACCACGATTTGTTTGTTCTACTACTATTGGAACCAGACTCATTTATAATACCTCCTTTTATACTTAAATAATGTTTCCCAGTTTAAGATCAAAATAAACAAAATTAAGCCTTTTACTATCCTGTATCAATACATATATTCTCACTTGTACTTATGCTATTACTGCGTTTTTGACAAGGAATTCAACGGTTTTCCTCATGATCAGATTTCCTTTAATATATTCTATATCGTCTTCTCTCAAATGTTTCTTAAATTCTTCTTCACTCTGCTTATAATTTTCAGCCATTGTCCTTATCTCTTCATTGATTTCATCTTCGCCTGCATCTATACCCTCAGTGACCCCGATTTTCTCCAATACCAGCTGGGTCTTCACTTCATTTTCCGCTCTCTTTGAGAACTGTTCCCTGAAAGCCTTTGCATCCATACCCATTATCTCAAGATATTTTGCCAGTTCGAGTCCCTGGTAGCGAAGCCTCATATCAAAGTCTCTCACGAGGGAATCTATCTGCTTCTCAACCATCACGGCAGGTATCTCCGCAACGGCATTCTCAACAGCCTTCTCAACAACCTTGTCTTCTGTCTCATGCTCGGCTCTGTGTTCGGCATTGTGTAGAAGCTTCTTTTTCAAGTCCTCTTTATATTCTGCAAGCGTTTCGAATTCGCTTATATCCTTGGCAAATTCATCATCCAGCGTCGGCAGTTCCTTAACCTTTATGCCGTTGACCTTAACCTTGAACAGAGCAGGCTTCCCTGCCAGTTCACTCTTTCCGTAATCCTCCGGGAAGGATACATTGATGTCAACCTCATCCCCTGTCTTCGAACCGACAAGCTGGTCTTCAAACCCTGGAATAAATTGTCCCGAGCCTATTACAAGGTTATAGTTTGAGGCCTTTCCACCTTCAAAGGCAACGCCGTCAATAAAACCTTCAAAGTCTATTTCCACAGTGTCACCTGACTGAATACCCCTGTCTTCAACAGATATCAATCTTGAATTCGATTCTGCAACTCTTTGAAGCTCCTTTTCCACATCTTCATCAGTAATAGTTACTTCTATCTTTTGAATCTCTACACCTTTATATTTCCCCAACTCAACTTCAGGCTTTGTAGTGACTTTGGCAGTAAAAATGAAATTCTGGCCGCCGCCTATTTGTTTGATATCTATCTCCGGTCTTTCAACAGGGCGTATGTCATTGTCCTCGACAGCCTTGTCATATGCTTCGGGGCACACAAAATTTATTGCATCCTCATAAAGTGCTTGTTCGCCATAATATCTTTCAACCATCTTCCTGGGGGCTTTGCCTTTTCTAAAGCCAGGTATGTTGAATCTCCCTGCATTTTTAATAAACGATTTTTGCATTCCTTCTTCAAATTTTGCTGCATCAACCTCTATTTCCAGCTGTACAACATTTTTTCCCAAATTTTCTACTTTAACATTCATTTTACCGCTTTTCCTCCCATTTATTATGTAAGGGGACAGACCTTCTGATATGTTGTGAGGTATGTATGATATCCCTGTGAGGAATATCCCCTTAAGAATTTATTAAACAGGTATCTGTCACTCTCCGGCCCTTGACGGAAGACTCCACCCGTCTGTAGACCAAAGGCTGCAACCTGTTTGACTCAAATTAACCTTTTCATTATAACATAACAATTCTATGAATCCAATAAAAAGGTCAAAAAAAGTAAGATTTTATTGCCTAATCAGCTTATACGGCTTGAATTTGAGATAATCAGCAGAAACAAGCAGGAATTCAATCCCATCCTGTTTCCCTGTAAAGGCGTTCCTGAACCCTTCACCATGCAGGTGCCCGTACAGACAGGTATCTACATTATATTTCCTCATTATATCTACAAATTCCGTTGGTTCTTTTCTGGAATTAAACGGTGGATAATGCAGTGCAGCAAAAATTGTCGCGTCTTCGGCTGCTACAGCACTTTTTAATGACAGTTCAAGCCTCTGCAGCTCCCTTTCATAAATCTTTCTGTCTTCCCTGCTGAACCCCTCATCTCCCGGACATTTCCATCCTCTTGTACCACATAATATGATTTTCCCCAATTTAAAACTATTATTATGCATAAAGCTGATAGTTGATAAATTATTTCCCTTTAAAAATTTCTCCAGCTTGCTTGCAGTCGTCCACCAGTAATCATGGTTGCCCTTGGATATGATTTTCCTACCCGGAAGTCCATCAATAAATCTGAAGTCTTCAACAGCTTGATCCAGGTAGGTCGCCCAGGAAATGTCCCCGGGAATTATGACTGTATCATCTTCACATACATTTTGCATCCACTCGCTTGTCAGTCTTGTCATATAATCAGACCATTGTGTGCCAAATATATCCATGGATTTATCAATGCTCAATGCAAGGTGCAGGTCTGAAATCGCATATATGGACACCTTAAAAAACTCCTCCCGAAATTCAATACGTATTTACGGTTCATGAAAATAGCTGAATATTTTTTTTGCAACTGCCTCGCTTATTCCTTCAATCGCCTGCAGGTCATCCAAACCCGCGGATTTTATCTTCCCTGCCGAACCAAAATGC
Organism: uncultured Clostridia bacterium; assembly: GCA_937873555.1. Lineage (GTDB taxonomy): Bacteria > Bacillota > Clostridia > Acetivibrionales > CALMWN01 > CALMWN01. Next base: position 3,290 of record CALMWN010000263.1, on the reverse strand, counting down.
TTTATCAGCAGTTTCCTGCGTTTTGGTCCTATTCCCTCGATTTCGTCAAGCACAGAACCGGTATAGCGCTTTTCCCTGAGCTTCCTGTTGTAATGAATTGCAAACCTGTGCGCCTCATCCTGTATTGCGGTCACAAACCTCAATACGGTCAGGTTGTCAGACAGATTGTATTCTTTTTCCGTAGAAACCAGGCCTCTCGTACGGTGGTTATCATCCTTCACCATGCCATAAACCGGAATCTGAACGTTCATTTCCTTAAGTACACCGGTAATAGCATTTACATGCCCCAGCCCTCCGTCTACCAGTATCAAATCCGGCAGAACCGTGAATTTTCCGCTTATTGCATCAGCTCCCGCTTTCAGCAGTTCATTTGATTCTCTTTCGGCATGTTTGAACCTCCTGAACACGGTCTCCTGCATACTGGCGTAATCATTCTGCCTGTCCACCGACTTTATCCTGAATCTTCTGTATTCTCTATTCGTGGGAACTCCATTTTCAAAAACGACCATTGAGGCCACCATTTCAGAGCTTCCTGTGTTTGATATATCGTAGGCCTCAATTCGCCTGGGAGCTTTCTCAAGCTGCAGAAAAGCTGTAAAAGCTTCCAGACCTTCGGAAGATGTGTTCTTTTCATTTTTTATTTTTTCCTTGAACTGGTTGAGTGCATTCATCGCATTTTGCGCCACCATATCTACCAAATGGTGTTTTTCGCCCCTCCTGGGAACGCGTATGTGAACCCTCGAGGTTTTTTTGTCACTAAGCCACCGCTCAATAATTTCAGCCTCATCTATGTCTTCCTGCAGCAGAATCTCACCCGGTACAAAAGCCGCAGAATTATAGAATTGTTTTATAAACGAAGTCATCAATTCACGGCCCTCTGTATCACCAGAACCCTCCAGCATGAAGTGTTCCCTTCCTATAAGCTTGCCCCCCCGGATAAAGAACACCTGCATGCAGCAGTCGGTATTGTTCCGTGCAAATGCGACGACATCCTGATCCTCCATTTCCGTAGACAGGACTTTTTGCTCTTCCGCTATGTGTTTTAAGCTGTTCAGCTTGTCCCTGTAATTTGCAGCCTTTTCGAAATCAAGATTTTCCGAGGCTGCAGCCATTTGCTTTTCAAGCCTCTTCACAACCTCCTCCTGTTTCCCGGTAAGAAAGTTGCATATATCTTTCATAAGATTCCTGTATTCTTCTTTATTAACGTCTCCCTGGCAGGGGCCAAGGCACTGGAATATGTAGTAGTTAAGGCAAGGCCTTGCTTTACCGATATCACGAGGGAATACCCTGTTGCAGGATTTTATCGGAAATATCTTTTTGAGAAGGCTTATTGTCTCCTTAACCGCATTTACGCTGGAGTAAGGCCCAAAATACCTTGCACCGTCCTTCTCCATCCTCCTGGTCATAAAAACCCTGGGATATTCTTCATTCATAGTCACTTTTATATATGGATAATTTTTATCATCCTTTAGCAATATGTTGAATCTAGGCTTATGTTTTTTTATCAGGTTGCACTCAAGAATAAGGGCTTCAAGTTCTGAATCGGTTATTATGTACTCAAATTCCCTGATACGTCCAACCATTGCCTGAGTCTTGGGAGAAAGGTTTGACGAGGCCTGGAAGTATTGTTTTACTCTGTTCTTTAATACTACTGCCTTTCCCACATATATAATGTTTTGGTTCTCATCCTTCATGATATAGACTCCCGGCTTGGCGGGCAATTTCTTTAGCTCCTGCTGAATATCAAACGTATGCATCACTTCCCATATCCACTGTCCTGATGATAGATTACCGGCTTAAAGGCCTGCTTTGATAAGGTTTGTTATTTCCTCCAGGGCTTTTTCCTCATCTTCTCCATCGGCTGTGACAACTATTTTTGATCCGCTTCCTATTCCCAGTGACAGAAGACCCAGTAAACTTTTCACATTTGCCTTTCTTTCATCCCTCTCCACCCAAATGCTTGATTTAAAAGTAGATGCTTTCATTATAAGTATGGCTGCAGCCTTTGATTCCAGCCCAGTTTGGTTGTTAACGCAAATCTCCTTTGATATCATTTCTATGACAGCCTCCTGTTTATATTTATAGAAAAATAACCAGATTTGGATTGTGTCGGTATTTTTCTATCGCTATATGTTTATCTCCTATTATATCAAAAAATTATTGGTGTAAATATACTACGGTTAATTTCTATTCTCCAAAATCCTCACCAGCAGGCTTTTTTGGGAAACATTGACTTTCAACATTATGGGATATCCCCGGTTATTCCTGAATTTGAAATCTACAGAACCATAAGATACTGTTGCATCCTTACCGTCGGGTACATACCCCACATCCTTTGAATGTACATGCCTTTCAGTAATTTCAAGCCCGACTTTTTCTGCGGCATTATAAATAGTAGTTGAAAGCTGGCATATTCCCCCTCCTACTCCATAACCCTTCTTATACCCTTCTTCTGTTTTAATTATTACCGGTGCTTCTTCGTAACCTTTCGCCTGAGTTCTTTTTCCTAATGTACTGTTGAATGAAAATTCTTCACCCGGGCCAATTCTTGCACCATCAATCTTACCCGCAGCAAGTTCTATGTTATTAATCCTTGAATCCTGTCTATCCAGCAAAGGTGTTCTATAACTGCCTATCTCGACAACTTTCTGATTCAGCCCTTCTGAAGTGACAGAAGGCTCAATCTTTTCAACTGTCAGCTTAACGTTCTCGCCGTCTTTTGCTGAAAATAATGCGTCAAGTGTTTTTTCAACATTTAACTTGCTGCCTGCCTGCTCTTCTTCCACTACTCTCCAGCTTCTGTCATCCATGACGGCATCCTTTGGCTCAACATTCAACTTCTTTGCATACATGTCCAGCTTCTGTGCTATCTGAGATTCATTCAATCCTTTCATGTTTTCGCCTTCGAGATATATATTTTCTTTTGTGCTTCTTTCCTGCCAAGGCTTCTCCTGACTGATTTTTTTCCCTCCTGCACTGTCCTGCCCGATGCTTTTCTGTCTGCTGCAGGCTGGTACAATGGCAACAATTATAAGCAGGATAAATATAATATCGGAAAATTTCTTTTTCACCATGGCGTATACTCCTTAATCAACTGCATTCTACGCTGTAATAACGTTTGCCGCTATGTACCCCGGAAGTATCAGAAATACTGATAATTCCGGGTTTTTGTCAGTAGCCGAATACCATTCTTCTGATAGCTGATAATAAAAACAGCCCGAATAGCAATCCAAACAGGATATTTATTGCTGCAGCCACAATATTTGCTGTTATTACCCCATTTCCACTAC
>CALMWN010000262.1 GCA_937873555.1 uncultured Clostridia bacterium | reverse complement strand
ACCTTCTGCTATGACGAAAAGGCTGCACTCGACAAGGCTGAACGGGAACAAAAAGCCGCTGACAGATTGTTCGGAATTTTACCTCCGGATCAGGCACAGGAAATAAGGGCTTTGTGGGAGGAATTTGAAGAGTGCAAAACCCCTGAAGCGCAGTTCGCAGCTGCACTTGACCGGTTCCAGCCGCTCCTTCACAATTACAGGACTGGAGGTCATACCTGGAAGAAGCACAACGTCAAGAGCGACAAGGTATTGAAAAGGAACAGCCTGATAGAAAAAAGCTCACCTGAGCTTTGGAAGTTTGTACAGGGGATCATAAGGGATTCGATAGAAAAAGGGTATCTTGAGGAATAAAAATGCGCATCCGCGCTTTTTTATTCCTCAAGATTATTTTCATCTGGTTTATAACGGTTGAAACTGTAGGGGCGCGCATTGCGCGCCCCTACAGTATTTCACATGACAAACATCGGCAACGCGGCTTCAAGCCGGCCTTTGAAGAGTCTGTTTCGGCACAAAATATAAAGATTGTGTACTAAATGAAATACTTGTCTTCCTGCCACTTTGCAGGATTGTTAATGATGTATTGCCTGATTCTTTGTAATTCGATTTCATTACGTATTATGTGTTCGTAGTAATTTCGTTGCCACAGAGTCTGACCATAATTTTTTGATGTTATAGTTTTGAAGGAATTAATCATTACAGGTAGTGATGTAGGGGTCGTCGCCCTCGGCGACCCGTTGTCATTTTGTAATGCAATTATACAATGAATATGGTTTGGCATTATTATGTAACAATCCAATATTATATTTTCGTATACCTTACCTATATTTTGCAAATAATGCAAAACCATTTTACCTGTTTGTGTCATCGGTATCTGCGGGTCGCCGTGGGCGGCGACCCCTACATCACATAAAATATTCTGTCTGTCTTTTACACATATCGTTATAAAATAATATCCGGTCTGCGAATAATCATAATCCTTTAATCTTAATTGCTTTCTTTGTGGTAAATAACTCATTACTTTTGTCTCCTGAACAATACGGGTTTAGAATCCTGGAATGGACGCGCAATGCGCGCCACTACATTATTCCCCATGCTAATAGTAAAGATTAATGTTTTATTCTATCAGTGCTGAACAACTCATAATTTTAATTTTTTAGTTTTCCAACGTAATCAACTCGCCTTTTTCGACAACCCTTTTGCCGAAATCATAGTTCTTGGGCTTACCCTTGAAATAATAATTTATTACCCGCGCGTTTGCGGCGTGAGTAACGATTAAGACGTTTTTTCCCTTGTGTTCTTCCATAATTATATCGCATAAATCGCAGTTCCGTTTTATAAATGCTTCGAAGCTCTCCGTGCCCATATTACCGCTTTTGATTGCTTGCCAAAACAATTTCATCGCTTCCGCGGTTTCCTCCGTGCCCTCAAACTCGCCGCAGTTTATTTCTGCAAGCCTGTCATCAAACACAATCGGGCCTTTATAGATAATTTCGCAGAATTGGCGCGCTCGTGTTTGAGGACTGCAAAAACACGCGTCAAAACTGACACTCTTCAAGTTCTCGGCCTGCAGCTTTGCCTGCGCTATTCCTGTTTGATTCAAATAGGCATCTGTACAGCCGTTAAACCTTTTAAATAAATTCCAATCTGTTTGTCCATGACGAACGAGGTATATCATAATTATTTATCCCCCTATTATATCAATAATCTCTACATCGCACTTATTAACTGATATGCACCGAATAACTATATGAACACTTGATTATATATTCTGCAAATAATTTCCATACCCTTCTGATAATTGTGACTAAAATAATCGTTTTTTCAGAATTCCGGGTATCCTTTCAGGTCGCTGTAGTGATTTGTGGTGGCCTTTGCTGTATTCTAAAGCTGTTCCCAGGGCTGAACCATCTGCGAAGTTTCACCCTGGACCCTCTCCTTGCTTGCCGCGGACGTCTCATTCCTACAGCTGGCATGTTTTATTCCAACCACTCCGCGGTCGGTATCAACTGGCATCCATGCCAGATGCTACCTAAAACCGCCCTCCATGGCGGTTTTCCCACTCCATGGTTTCCATAAAACAGCCATCTGTACGTCAATCGACAACGCGGCTTCAAGCAGGCCTTCGGAGAGCCTGATGCGGCATAAAAATTAAAGATAGTGAACCAACTTAACTTCTTATTATGCTTATTAGTGGAATTATTGTTTTTGCTTCATTCCAAACGCGATCCATCGTCCATCTATATCTTCTAACACAAATTCCCAATTATTATAATCTGTTTTATGGAGTGGGCGAACAATTTTAGCGCCTTTGCTTATAAACTCATTTTGCAACTCTTCTTGATTATCCGTGATAAAATAAGCATCTTCCCCATAACCGTAAAGTTCTCTATTCGGGAAGACTTTTTTAGTATTTGCTTGAGTCAGTATTATTTCCGTACTATCCCGGTAAAGGCATATATGGGGTTCTTTTACGTCTAAATACTTAACAATTCTAAAACCCATAATTTCGTTATAATACTTGGCGGTTTCTCCGATATTTGGCGTAGGAAATACTACAAGCAATGAGTGAAGATGTCTTTCCATAATTTATTTCCTCCTTGTAAATGCGGATTATTAGCCTTTTATGAAGTTGGGTGCGATCAATTGAACTACCCATTGTGCTTATACTCTGAAGCCATCATTTGCATCCTTATTGATAGTTCTTCGTACAGACCTAACTACAGGATTGAAATATTTAGGCCAAAACTTATTCGCATTAGGATTAGAAGTTTCATAACTCACATGAATATATGGTTTTCCGATTTTCAGGCAATAATCAAAGACTTCCTTCAGCAAGCCAGTACCTACACCTTTTCCACGGTAATCCGGCTTGATATAAGCCCCAATGTGGCTAATGCGACTGCTTTCAACACTTGTCAGTCTTTCAAAATGATACCCTTGATTTATACTAAAACTAATTACGCCTATCATATCATCGTTGTCCCAAGCGATAAAAGCATGCTCTTGGTTAATGATTTGAGTAATGTAATCTCTCGAATACTCTTCTCTTTTCAAGAAAATTGGGGCATCTGAATAGTATTTGTTCGTTTCATTTGCAAATTTCAACAGAATATCAACATCATCAGATACTGCCTTCGTTATTCTGTAGGGACAATTGACCTGAAACAGATTTGGAGATATTTTTTGGCAAGCGTCCATAACATAAGAACCAAAGCCTACATCGTACAGCATATCTTTTAAATCAGTATCACCATAAAATGTCATCCACAAGTGGTTAAATCTATTATCCTGTACCCACTTTTGAGATGAAGCGGTATAAAGTGCAAGATATATTTTTTCTTTATTCTCACTTAAAGTGGCGTGACCAACGATAGGACAAAAAGCAGTTCTTTCGTTATGAAAATCAAAACACTTCCAAGCCATATATCCAACTATTATTTCACCCATTTTTGCAATGATGGCATTTCCTTTTTCAATTTGCTGGATAAGATATGATTCTATCATTTCTTTTCCGCCAATCCAGAAATTCGGGAACGAGCCGTAACCACAATATTTTGTGAATTGGATATACCATATTTCCAAAACACAAGGTATATCTTCATATTTCATTTGAACAATTTGATACATACCAATATTCCTACCTTCTTTATTGCATAAATAATCTTCAGTTCACATTTTTAAACTTCCATACAGTGAAAAATCCATATGAATACTTGATTACTATATTCTACAAATAATTTCCATACCCTTCTGAAAATTGTAAATATAATTGCGGGCGACCAATGGTCGCCCCTACAGTATTTCCCATGACAGACATCGGCAGCACGGCTTCAAGCCGGCCTTCGAAGAGCTGCTTATAGTCCCCCTTATGCAGTGACCTGCAGGTACTTATGCATGTGAAGTGAATGAGGGGTAAATCCAACAGGACGTTGGATTTAGGCGGAACCAGCCCACGGATGGGCTGTAGAGCCAGCCCCGAATGAACGGAACATGGATTAGTACCTGTGGGAATGGAATCCGGGGGAATGCAAGGAAGGGAGTCGCAAGAGGGAAACCAGGCGTAACCGGTTTCCCTCTTGCAAACTGCTTTAGGCGGCTGCATTAGTCCATGCTAAAAAATACCCGCAATAGCTTACCGCAGGAAGTATAAAGGGCATGCCTATCTGGCACGCCCTTCATACTTCCTGTAAAATTTAACTCCCGCTTTATCCCCGCACCTGTCGATGAGCTCACTCATGTCCCTGCCCATAACGTTCCTGCCGGGATATATATCTTTAAGCGGCACCAGTGCAAACGCCCTCTCGAACATCCTTGGATGAGGTATCTGCAGCATGGGCAGGTCCAACTGCATTTCGCCGTACAGGAGTATGTCGATGTCGATTGTCCTCGGGCCCCAGCGGATTTCCCTTGTCCTTTTCAAAAGTGTCTCAATCTTCTGCAGGTTTTCTAGCAGTTCCACCGGCTGCAACTTCGTATGTATCAAAACAGCCATATTGAGAAAGCTGTCCTGCTCTGTATATCCCACAGGATCCGTTTCGTATATGTCCGACACCGCTTTTAGCACCGTACCTTCAAGTGTTCTGATTCTTTCAATTGCTTCAATCAGATTTTCTTCACGGTCACCCTTGTTGGAACCAAGTGCCAAAAATACTTCACAGCTCATCTCTTGACCTTTCTATCTCGACCTCCGGCCAATCCAGCTCTCCGTTGATCGGTGCCTGAGGTTTTCTGACACGGACAGTAATTCCCGATATGTTTTCATACCTCGACAATATTTCCCGGGAAATGCTGTCGGCTAATTTTTCTATCAGCTGAAATTTATTGTTTTGCGTAACATCCTTTACGGTGTCGTAAACAGCAGAATAATCCACAGTATCCTCCAGGCTGTCGTTGATTCCGCACTTTCTCAAATCGACAAGCATCTCAACGTCAATATAAAAATCCTGTCCCTGGCTTTGTTCCTCCGGAAGAACCCCGTGAAACGCATAAAACTTCATGTTTTTAAGAGTTATTTTGTCCATATTTCATCCTCTCACCATTGCATCCGTCATTCTTGCCACTCTTGACATTTCCTTTATGTCATGAACCCTGATTATGTCCACTCCGCCGGCTATTCCCAGGGTTGCAGTAGCAGCCGTACCCTCAAGTCTTTCATTGACCGGAAGGTCCAGTATATTTCCTATCATGGATTTTCTCGATGTACCCAAAAGCACGGGAAGATTGAATGAATTCAATTCCTTAAGCCTTCTCATTATCTCGAGGTTGTGTTCGAGTGTTTTTCCGAAGCCCACTCCGGGATCCACAATCATGTTTTCTCTCTTTATTCCTGCCTTCTCTGCAATTTCAACACTCTTTCCCAGAAAGTTTATTACATCGCTCATCAAATCCCTGTATTCCCTGCTGTCCTGGTTGTGCATCATGACAATACCCGCGCCTGATTTTGAAACCACTTCCGCCATGGAAGCATCCCTCTGAAGCCCCCATATGTCATTGACTATGGATGCCCCTGCCTGCAGCGCTTTTTCTGCTACCAGCGCCTTGGATGTATCAACTGAGATCGGTACATTGATCTCCCTTGCAAGTCTCTCAATTACCGGTACAACCCTGTTTATCTCTTCAAGTGAGTCCACAGGCTCGTGTCCCGGTCTGGTGGACTCGCCGCCCACATCTATTATATCCGCACCTTCGGCAATCATTTCTTTTGCCCTTTTGACAGCAGCATCCATACTGCTGTATTTCCCTCCGTCGGAAAAGGAATCGGGAGTTACATTCAATATACCCATAATATATGTCTTCTCACCGATTTCCAGCTTGTATTTGCCACATTCAAGAAAATCCGGCTTGCCTTTGCCGACACTGCTCAAAACACGTTTTATCTCTTCTGCGATTTCCTTAAAACCGCTAGTCTGCATCTCCAGCTTGTAAACAAGCCTGTTTAATTGCCCATAAGTGCCCATTATCAGCACATCGGATTTATCAATGCTGCAATTGGCAGCTCCCCTGTTTACTGCCGCATCCCCTCCCTTCCCCAGCATCTCCTGCTTGATTATGTTTGCTGCAAAGGAAGAAACATTCTCCAGCTTCATGTTGATATGAACAGCCTTTGGAGTGAGCCATGGAATCGCATCTGCTTCAACTCCTATTTTCCGGATTTCTTTCCCGGCACTGTTCATATTGTCGATATAAAGAATCCTGGCATTAACCATTCTATCAACCTCCCAATTTATAATTCAATATTTATTATGCTTTATTTACTTCCATCTTTCAAGTAACAATCTTGTCTGCTGTATACCAGACCAAATATGGAAATAATTAAAAACCGGAGACTGATCAGGAAGGTGAGTTGTCGGAAAATATGAAGATTTGATAATCATAAGCAAGTATGGATTTAGATTTCTGCGGGTTTTTCCTTCATAACCATTCTGTATTCCGACTTCCCGCAAAATTCAATGCTGAATTCGAATATCGATTTTTCATTTATTTTTTGTTGGATATTGGATAAATAGGCATCAAGCAGCTGAGGTTGATTTTCCAGATTATTTCCCCATACCTTCTGGATAATCTCTGACCTTCTTGCAGAATTGTTTTTGCTGTTTATGAAAATGTTAAGTATTTTTAACTCCTTTGAACTTAAAAAAATCCTGTCTCCATTAACAAGAATTTCACTTTCGGAAGGTATCAATATTATATCCCCGCATTTTTGCAGTATTTCCTCGGTGTGTGTTTCATTGCCATCCTTTTTTCTTTCGTACCTGAACTGGGCCTTTATCCTCGCCAGCAGTTCCTTATCACAATACGGCTTAACAACATAGTCGTCAGCACCAAGCTCCAAAGCGAGGACCTTGTCTATTTCATCCGACTTTTTTGAAAGCACCATAAAAGGTATTCTCATAGTATTTTGATTAGATCTGATCTCTCTTATGATTTCAGTCCCTTCTATGTCGATAAAAACCTGTTCACATATAATTAAGTCAGGAAGCTTTTCTCTGGCCTTTTCAAGCCCCTCCCTGCCTTTATCGGAATAATATACCTTGTAACCTTCTTTTTTAAGCATTTCTCTTAAATATACCCTGGAATATTCATCTCCATCAACAATCAAAATGGAGCGCATAGCAGTCCTCCTATCGTAAACAGTCCAATGTGAAATTATTGCCGGTATAGATTACCTCTGCAATATTTATGTAAAATCATTATCACTGTATCAGGTTAAGTAAGTATTAAATAATAGTAAGATAAATGTTAAAGAATACTTAACATTAAAGGTAACCAAATTTAAACATATAGTTTATGATGCTGTCCAGGTTGGTATTTTATAAAAAATCCGTAATGATGGTTATAGGAGGAACAAAGATGTCCAACAAATCCGGAAGGTCTTTATCTGATATAAATAAAAGCGTGGAAATTCCTAAGCAGTACAGCTTTTTCAGGAGGTTGATGGCTTTTGTAGGTCCTGCCTATCTTGTAAGCGTGGGATATATGGATCCCGGCAACTGGGCTACAGATATCGCTGGCGGAAGCCGCTTTGGATATGCATTGATTTGGGTGCTTCTGATGTCGAATATCATGGCAATACTTCTGCAAAGCCTGAGCGCAAGGCTGGGAATAGTGACAGGCAAGGATCTTGCCCAGGCATGCCATTCTCATTACAGCAGACCTGTGAATATTATCCTCTGGGTACTTAGTGAAATCGCTATTATCGCGACCGACCTCGCCGAGGTTCTGGGTTCTGCGATAGGACTTCAATTGCTTTTTCACATCCCTCTTGCATACGGTGTTGTGTTAACAACATTGGACACCTTATTAATATTACTGCTTCACAATTTCGGAGTAAGAAAAATGGAGGCAATGATTGTGGGTCTCATATCGGTAATGGGGCTTAGTTTTTTGGGGGAAATAATCCTGTCAAAGCCGGATTTGCAGGGTATCGCTGCAGGATTTATCCCCACGCTTCCAGGCAGTGAAGCACTGTTTGTTGCTATTGGAATTTTAGGTGCAACAATAATGCCGCATAATCTGTATCTGCATTCTTCACTTGTCCAGTCAAGGAATATAGAAAAGAGCAATGAGGGAATTAGACAGGCGATAAAATTCAACGTGCTTGATTCTGTTATCGCACTGAATCTGGCATTCCTGGTCAATGCCGCAATATTGATAATGGCTGCCGCCGTATTCAACAGAAGCGGAAATTATGAAATAAGCGAAATTCAGGAAGCATACCGACTTCTGCAGCCCATCCTGGGAAGCACTCTGGCACCGCTTCTGTTTGGAGTGGCTCTTATCGCCTCCGGCCAATCCTCAACCATAACAGGGACTCTCGCTGGCCAGATTGTAATGGAGGGTTTCATAAACTTAAGGCTCCAGCCCTGGGTGAGGAGATTGGTTACGCGGCTGCTTGCCATAGCTCCGGCCCTCCTTTCGATAATATACTTCGGCGAAAACTCCACAGGAAATCTGCTTGTCTTGAGCCAGGTGGTACTCAGCCTGCAGCTGTCCTTTGCAATACTTCCCCTGATACATTTTGTGAGCAGCAGGGAGCTTATGGGAAGCTTTGCGATTCCGGCATGGCTCAAATCAGTCTCCTGGCTCACAGCGGCCATTATAATGGGTCTTAACATAAAACTGGTGGTTAATACCATACAGGACTGGTTGGCAGGGCCTCAAAAATCCGCCATAAATCTTGCCGTACTGCCGTGTGTATTCGCATTAGGCCTTTTGCTTGCATACATGGTATTTGAGCCCGGTCTGAACAAGCTGGCAGGTTTCAAAAAGACCTTCCGGTCTGCCAGGAATATTCACGGTGAAATTGTCATACCGGCGATAAGTGAAATAAAACCCTATAACAGGATAGCCCTCGCACTGGACTTCAGCGACAAGGACGGTGAAATACTCTCACACGGAGTTAATATGGCCAGAGAAAATTCTGTCCTGATACTCATGCACGTGGTCGAAAGTGTGGGTGCCAAACTGCTGGGGAACCAGATTGTAGACCGTGAGACACTTCAGGATATGGATAGGATAAATAAATATGCTGAGCAGTTGAAAAAGCTCGGCATTAAAAATGTCATTACAGATATTGGCTATGGAAGTCCTGCTGTTGCTTTAACCGGCATGATAGAAAAGCACAAGTCCGATATAGCAATATTCGGATCTCATGGACATAAAGGCCTTTCAGACCTGATATTCGGGACAACAACAAACAAGGTAAAGCATAATATTGATATTCCGCTGTTGATTGCCAGATAAAAATAGTGGCTTCGCCACTTTTTTATCTGCCGATAAGTGCCATTACCTCCGCCCTGGTCCGGGCATCAGTCTTGATCGTTCCTCTTACAGCCGACGTTATCGTTTTGGAACCAGGTTTTTTTATCCCCCTCATTGTCATGCACAAATGCTCGGCTTCCACCAGTACGGCAACCCCTAACGGGTTGATTGTCTCCATGATTATGTCGGCTGCCTCACTGGTCAGACGCTCCTGCAGTTGAGGCTTCTTGGCTATGGTATCCACAACTCGTGCAAGCTTGCTCAATCCCATGACTTTGCCTTTCCTGGGTATGTATACAACATGAGCTACTCCCACAAAAGGAAGGAGATGATGCTCGCAGACAGAATATAGCGGTATATCCTTCACCATTACCATCTCCTGGTGGCTTTCCTCCTGGAATACCTTCACATCCTGCCTCGGATCCCTGTGAAGTCCTGCAAATATTTCTTCATACATTCTTGCCACCCTGTCGGGAGTTTCAAGCAGTCCCTCCCTGTCAGGGTTCTCTCCGATTGCCAGCAGCAGCTCTCTTACGGCTGATTTCACACGTTCCTTGTCAATCATTGTATTTACCTCGTATCAAGTATCTCATTGCTATAACATATCCGTATTATCTCAAAAAAATATCGTTAATGCAAGGTTTTCAGGTTGCTATTGACAGCCAAATAGAATATAATCTATATGCAAGCAGTCAGTATTATCTGTTTTATATTGTAAGGACTCTTTTATCAACGTCTTCTAAAAATTCACACCGAAGGCTTTGAATATTTTATCCTAATTCTCCCAACAATATAAATAAGTCGTTTAATCTATGTGAACTGCTTTATATAGTCCGTTTACTTTTAAGACCATGCAATTCACCGTGCAGTTGTCAGAATTCATACTGCAGCCGGGTGTTACACGGTTAAGGCAGCGGCAAAAAATATTTTGTAAAGGAAGTAAGAATGGAAAGTTTAATTTTTAAAGAACTCAATTTGTCCAGGGAAGTACAAAAGGCAATAGAAGAAATGGGGTTCGAAGAAGCGACCCCCATACAGTCCCAATCCATACCGCACATTTTGGAGGGTAGGGATGTTATAGGCCAGGCACAGACAGGTACAGGAAAAACCTGTGCCTTTGGTATACCCGCTATAGAAATGATAGATCATGACCTGGATGGAATTCAGGTCCTGGTGATGTGCCCAACGAGGGAATTGGCAATTCAATCAGCCGATGAACTTAAAAATGTGGCAAAACATAAAAGAAACATAAAGATCCTGCCGATTTATGGCGGTCAGCCTATAGACCGACAAATAACCGCTCTCAAGAAACGTCCGCAAATAATTATCGGCACTCCCGGCCGTATAATGGACCACATGAGGCGTCACACCTTAAAGTTTGCCAATCTGAAAATGGTAATACTTGATGAGGCTGACGAAATGCTCAACATGGGATTCAGAGAGGATATAGATACAATACTTGAGAAGGTTCCGGAACAAAGGCAAACCATACTTTTTTCAGCGACAATTCCAAAGGAAATAATGGATCTGACCACTTTGTATCAAAAGGATCCGGTATTGATAAAGGCTGTCCATAAGGAGCTCACCGTACCCAGTATTGAGCAGTTCTATATCGAGGTAAGGGAGTCCTCAAAGGCGGATGTGCTTTCGAGGGTCATTGATGCCAACAACATCAAACTTTCACTGGTTTTCTGCAACACGAAAAAGCGGGTTGACGAACTGGCATCCAACCTGCAGTCAATGGGATATTCTGCAGAAGCACTGCACGGAGATATGAAGCAGATGCAAAGAGACAAGGTGATGTCCAGGTTCAGGAAGGGGATAATTGATATTCTTATCGCCACAGATGTTGCCGCGAGAGGTATTGATGTTGATGATGTTGAAGCCGTCTTCAATTATGACATACCAAACGATGAAGAATACTATGTTCACAGGATCGGAAGGACAGGAAGGGCCGGTAGAGCCGGAAGGGCTTATACATTTGTGGTTGGGCGTGAATTATACAAGCTCAGGGATATTCAAAGGTATACAAGGTCTTCCATACTGCCTCAAAAACCTCCTTCAGTAGTGGATGTTGAAGAAAAGAAAATCAACAACATCCTTGATACTTTGAAAGAAACTATAGCCGATGGCCATCTTGCGAAGTACGTAGGATATATCGAAAAAATGCTGGCGGATACAGCGCTGCCTTCCGAACAGGAAGGGTATATTACAAGCCTCGATATCGCAGCAGCATTCCTGAAATTGTCCCTGGGTCAGGGGCAAGGCAGCAGCCAGGAAGCTCAGGATCAAGATTTTGATGATTATGAAGATACCGGTGCCGAAAGCGGAATGGTAAGGCTGTTTATAAACGCCGGGAGTAGTAACAGGATACAGCCAAGGGATATAGTCGGCAGCATCGCTTCCAATACCAGTTTACCGGGAAAGCTCATAGGGGCCATAGATATTTTTGACAAGTACACCTTCGTCGAAGTTCCCAGAGAGTATGCCAAAGAAGTGCTGACTTCCATGAAGAACTACAGCCTTAAAGGCAAAAAAATAAATGTTGAAAAAGCGACAAGAAGATGAATAAAATTTGCTCAGCATCGAGCTTCGCAAAATTTTGTCTTCACATGTTGCAGACCTATTGAAAACAGGAAAAGCAGAGTTGAAGCTCTGCTTTTCCTGTTTTCATGGATCTATAGGATTGTTCAGTACCATTGTAGTCTGTAGAGGCTCTGGAACATAATTCTGTTCCAATTCCTGTTTGAATCTGTTCACCAGATCCACAGCAGGCTCAAACTCTTCATACAGCATAACTATCAGATCTCCGGGCTGTGCATCCAGGATGGCTGTTTCCAAAGCTTTTATCTCTGAGTGGATGACTTCAACATTTTCTCTTTTATATCCGCTTTCAATTACCGCTTCATACAGTATCTTTGCGACTTCACCCGGTTGTCTTCCCCTTAAGTCTCTATCTTCCTTTATATATATTTTGGAAAAAACCTTTGCGGATATGCACCCAACTTCCTTTATATTTCTGTCCAGCCTGTCTCCAGGTATACCTACCACCCCGACCAGTCTTGTAGCATCCATTTTTTCTATGAAGCCTGCAACCGCATTGTAACCGGCAGAGTTATGGCTGTAATCCAGCATCACCTTGAAATCACCCATGTCGAAAATGTTGAATCTTCCGGGATTTGACGCAACATCGGGCTTGAATGTCATTAATCCGGCCCTGATTATTTCCTCCGGAATTTTTAGAGCAAACAGGGCGCACACTGCTGCAAGAGAATTTTCAATATTGCAGTCAACCCTGCCTTCAAAGGTTATCGGGATTTCCTCCAAACGCATTATATGGCGATCATCCGTACTATCACAAATATGGATTTTTCCATCTTCTATATAGGCAGCCGCTCCGCCGTTTTTCACGTGGTTTAGCAGAATCGGATTTCTTTTATCCATTGAAAACAGCATGATATTTCCGGATGCCCTTCCGATAAGATACTCCACCATCTCATCATCTGCATTCAACACCGAATATCCGTCAGGCTTTACAGCTTCAACCACCAGCGCTTTTACAAAGGTAAGGTCTTCAAGGTTGTGCAGTCCGTCAATTCCCAGATGGTCATCACTGATATTCACTATTACACCTACATCAGCAAGATCATAGCCAAGACCCTTTTTTACAATTCCTCCCCTTGCCGTCTCAAGCACCGCAGCCTCTACATTCTTATCTGCAAGCACCATCCTGGCGCTTGCAGGTCCTGTATTATCGCCTTTCAGAACACATTTACCGTCGATATAGACACCACTGGTTGAAGTCATACCGACTTTTTTGCCGGAAATGGCAAGAGTATGGGCTATAAGCCGTGTTGTTGTTGTTTTGCCGTTGGTACCGGTTATTGAAACTAAAGGAATTTCGGATTTGCTTCCCTCGGGATACAGCATATCCATTATATCAGCTGCTACACCGCTCTTTTGGCCGTCTGCAGGAAACAGGTGCATTCTGAGGCCTGGAGCGGCATTAACTTCCAATACGGCTCCGTTGCCATAATTAAGTGGCTGGGAAATGTCTTCCATAGTAATATCCACACCCGCTATATCCAGTCCTATGACTTTTGCCGCTTTTACGGCAATCATGGCATTATGCGGGTGGATTTCCGATGTGCATTCCCTTGCAGTTCCTCCGGTGCTCAAGTTCCCATTTTCTCTGAGGTAAACCGCTTCGCCCTCCCGGGGTACATACTCCGGGCTCATCCCTTTTCTTTTCAAGGTTTGAATCGTTATTGCGTCAATTTTAATTTTTGTCATTGGTTTTTCATGATCCTGCCCCCTGAGAGGATTACTGTTTTCCGCCTCAATAAGTTCGGCCAGGCTGTGTTTCCCATCTCCGGTTACAAAAGGAGGTCTTCTCACACACACAGAGGATACTTTGCCGCCAACCACAAGTACCCTGTAATCCTTCCCATGTATATACTTTTCAATAATTACAGCTTTACTGAAATTCACTGCCTCATTGTATGCAGCCTTTACTTCCTCTTCATTTTTCAGGTTAAGGGTTACACCCCTGCCCTGGCTGCCGTCAAGCGGTTTTACGGCAACAGGGTAACCAATCTCTCTCGCGGCAGCCAGTGCTGAGGACAGGGTGTAGGCGATACTTCCATCCGGCACTGGAATTTTATGACTGCATAAAAGCTCTTTTGTCAGATGTTTGTTCCCGGCAATATCAACTGAAATGCAGCTTGGTGCATCTGTCAAGGCTGCCTCTACCAGCCTGGAATTCTTACCGTATCCAAGCTGTAAAAGGCTTTCATTCCCGATACGCCTCACAGGTATTCCCCTTTTCCTGGCCTCATCGTACAATGCTCTCGTACTAGGTCCCAGTTCAAACTCGACTGATGCTTTCCTTATATCATTAAGTATTTCATCAACATTGACAGCCAACCCGGCAGCAAGTCTGTCAATAATATCAACTGCAGCCTTGCAGCATTCCACTCCGCATATTTCGTTCGCGTACTGTACTATAATGCAGTAAAGTGACGGTTCAGTGACAATGCGGGTTTTTCCGTAGGAAACTTCATAACCCATCAAGCCTTCAAGCTCCAGAATGAGATGCTCGGTTACATGTCCTATATAAGTTCCCTCTTCGAGTCTGTCGGCAAAGCCTCCTTCATACCCAAGTGAGCATTGATGCTGCTTGAGCCCCGGGAACATGCATAACAGCTTTTCATTGAAACCTTTTATGTCCCTGGTAGGATATTTGTGGTAATCCCCTATATTTATAACCAGCTTGATAACCGGTTTATGGCTGTAAATATTCCTTCCCTCAAACTTCTGTATACTGTAAATTTGCACTTTATGTCCTCCTAATGTCAAGTAGAGAGTTTTCCTGATATCAACTTGAAATTATTACTTGTGAAGGCGCATAACCTCCCTGTTTTTCATGTCGAATCCATAGCCTCCTGGCAGCACATGAACTGTAACATTGGTAATAGCCAATATTTCATCCGGGCTCAGTTCAGAAACATTGGAACTTTTAATGGACTTCCCGTCAATAACTGTCACCGCGTTTGTTCCTACCACCTCAAAATGGGCATCGGGATACACTCTTATCGAAGTATCCTCGTCTATGCCTATTCCCAGCATTTCAGGGTTCTCAGCCACTCCGCACAGCAGCCTTCCGATCCTTCCCCTTTGATCAAAGTGCTGGTCTATTATTACTTCCTGGATCAGTCCCAATCCTGGAGCCATTTTCAGTGTGCACTTTCTGGCCGGGTCATTGTTGTTGCCGTCTACTATCATTGTATTGCTCATTACGGATGCGCCTGCACTGGTCCCAATGACAGGTATGCCTTGTAAATACAGCTTGTTGAGTGATTGGCAGACTCTTGTCCCTCCAAGGATACTGGTTATCCGCAGCTGATCTCCTCCTGTGAAAAATATGCCGGTGGCTTTTTCTACCTTTGCACAATTGGCATCTGCGTTCGCATCATCCCTGGTATTGATATTCAATATGTCAATATCCCGTATCCCAAGCTTTTCAAAGACATTTCTATATTCCAGCCCCACTTCCTCCGGTTTTTCGGTAGCTGTTGTCATGACTACCAGCTTTGCTCCGCTTTCTCCTACCATCTGCGTCACATACTTTAATATCTTGCTTTCACCATATTTGTCCTCTGCGCCCCCAATAATGACAAGATTGCCTCTTGCTTTATCTTCCATTGCTTCCTCCGAAATTTTATCTTCACATGATGCAGATATAATCAAAAAAGCAAGGAATGCTATGCCCTTGCCTTAATGAACTAAAAACCGAGATAGTGTCTCGTGTAATTTAGAATAACCTGTCCATAGATCAACCCTATGCCCATAAAAATTATGCTGAATACAATAACCGGAAGACCTGCCCTGCTTTGATTCTTGGTTGACAATATCCCCATTATTACACCCAGGACTCCGAATATAAAAGGGTATAAAAACAGGGATAAAACGGCCGAAATCCAACCTATTGTTAAAAGCAGGCCGCTTCCCCGAGCAGCAGCAATGTTGCTTCCGCCACCTGAATAATCATTTTTTTCCATAAAAAATCACCCTGCTATAGTTTGTACAATTTTATAGGTAATATTCATACCTTTTTAATGCCAAAATCAAAAGCTTTGTATACCAGAAATAAAATTAAAAGCAATATGATAAAAAAGAGTTTGAACATGAATACATTTGTAATGACATTGAATACATACACAAACCCTCCCCATACACGTATCACCAACTCAACCATTCCCTTTTTCAAACCTCCCTTTTTTAATAATTTCCCCATTATTAGCCATCAGCTGCCCTTTGGCAAATATCCTGACAATATTCAGGGTCTCCCTGTCCAAAACAAGGATATCTGCATCGCTCCCTTCACTCAGAATACCTTTTACCGGAGTTAGCCCAAGACGTCTGGCAACATTTGCCGTAACGGTCTTTAACGCCAACTCAATGGGAATGTTTCCGTTAAGTATACTGTCTCTTATATCTTCAAACAGCTGCCATACCTTTCCCACACCAGGCGCATTTCCTTTGCCTGCCGGTATACTACCGTTCCCGTCAGAGGAAACAGTAACTCTATCCATTTCAACCCCGGATTTTGAGATCATTCCCAGGGCCTCCGGGATACCATATCCCTTTCCTGAAGTTTCACCTGCCGTTAGGTCTATATTTCCTCCACTGCCTGCATACGACAATGCTTGTTCAAATAAAAGCCTGTTTCTGTTCAAATGGGTAGGCACAAACATATCCACAGGAAAGTCCGATTGCTCAAGAAGCTCAAGCAGCGGTCCGAGGCCTTTTTTACCGTCACCGACATGTATATGGACAATACCGGCTTTCCCACCAACCATGCCTCCTGTATGGGTTTCCCAGGCAAGTTTCTTAAGCTCGTCAACCGAAGGATGTGCGGATCTGTGGTCAGATATGGCTATTTCTCCCGTACCTATCACCTTGTCAATAAAAGCCAGGTCTGAAGCGACCTTTCCTGTAAGTGTGGCAGTGGGCACCCCATAGCTTCCCGTGTAAATGTAGGATGTTATGCCTTCACTTTCAAGTGCTTTTGCCTTTGCACAGAGAGCTGCAATATTCCTTGTCATATCATCAAGTCCAAGGACACCAACAAGCGTTGTAACTCCCGCAGATAGAATGTCTCCAAGCAAAACCCCTGGTATCCTGCTGGGTGCCCCCTCTTCGCCCCCGCCTCCCGTGATATGGACATGCTGGTCAATAAAGCCGGGGCATAGTATCATACCCCTGCAATCATGGATTTCAACCTTCCACAGCCTGTCCTCGCATATCTCATTCTCAATACCGCATATTGTACCATTGAAGATCAAAACATCTTTCTTGCCGATTCTTTCAGGAGAGTAACATTCCCCCCCTTTTAAAAGTTTGAACACATAAACTCCTCATTGGATTATCAGATTTGTATTCTATGGTTACCAATATAAGGATTATATATACAGCTGTCGAGTATTCCTTCTTTGAATTAACATAAATGCCATTTTATAATTTGTAAAATCAAAAGGAGTTTGTTACAATGATAACAAGAGATTATGTAAAGTATGCATAAATATAAAGGATGATCATATTGCCGACAAATTTCAGCACACTTACAGCAAAGCAAAAAAAAGTATATCTTGCCATAGAATCCTACATCAAATTAAAAGGGATACCCCCCACAGTTCGGGAAATTGGCGAAATAATCGGTGAAAGGACTCCGGGAGCAGTCCAGGGAATTCTCAACCGACTTGAGCAAAAAGGTGTTATAAAAAGAGAAGTAGGTATGGCCCGTTCCATAAAAATCCTTGCAGACAACTCCCAGTACGCAGAGCCTTTATATGTTCCCTATATAAAAAAGGTCAACAGCCGCAGCATCAATGATTTACTGGGAATATACAACCTAATCGGTTACATGCCCCTTTCACCCAATATGTTGTCGTCTCACAAAACATGTTTTATGCTGGACTGTCCCGATGGAAGCCTGGCTCAAAGCGGAATAAGCTATGAAGATATTCTGCTGTTTGAGAGGGAGCCGGAATTGAATGACAATGATATAATCCTTGTACTTTATGAAAACCATGCGTTACTGAGGCGCTATTACCTTGATGAAGATCAGAAAACAGTCATCTTAAAAGCTGATAGTGATTTAATTGGCAGGGAAACATTCAAAAGAGATGAGATTGTCATTGTAGGAAAACTGGTGGGTAAATATACAAAATACTGATAACTAACGACCCTATTCAGAATATTTAAGGGGGTGGCGCTTTGAAAAGGCCGCTCCCTTAAGTTATACACATATTTCAGTCTTCATTGTCAGTTTCCATAACCTGACTGCCAAACCTGCTCTCAAGCTCTTCCAAAAGCCTTTCCTTGATTTTACCGTCGCCAGGATATGTTACGTGCACAGTGGCAAGGCTGAAGCCATTACGGTTTTTGTTTATTACCGTATTGGTGTCAAATATTTCATGAAGCTTCTTTGCAACAGCTTCGGCACCATTTTCGCCGGCAAAAGGTAGCAGAATTATCAGGTTGTTTTTGCCATAATGAAACACTGAATCTGTTTCTCTGAGGCAGTTTTTTATTACGCTGCGCATAATACCTATCAATTTATCCCCTCTGTCATCTTCCTCCTCAGGCTTGTCAGGTAAAAGAATTCCCAGCATCACGGATAGTTTATACTCACCTCTGCTGGCAGCTTTAATCTCTCTATTGAACATTTCGGCAAAATTGAAAATGATTATATCGTCTTCATCTTCCCATTGTATGGTTTTATCAACGACAATGCCAAGCAGCCTGCATATCTTCCTGACCACAGTGTTCTGGTCAAAGGGCCTGACAATATATTCAACCGCACCGACCTCTATGGCCTTGATTATGTACTTTTTATCCGTGAATTTGGATATTATGAGTACAGGCAGTTCCTTAAAGTCATCCATGCTCTTAATTGATTTTATTGATTCAAAGCTGTGAAAGCCCATATAATTAATTGTCCAAATGATGGCATTTACGCTTTTTCTTTTTTGCTTCAGAATATCAACTGCTTCAGCTTCGTCCCTGGCACTTAGCACATT
>CALMWN010000261.1 GCA_937873555.1 uncultured Clostridia bacterium | reverse complement strand
CTTCAACAGGAACAGCCTTTCCGCGCATTGCATATGTAACGGCACTTGCCAAACCTCCTATGCATGAATGCTCTTCTGCAGTTACAATACCTTTCATACCGCTTGAAAGCTCTATTACCGCTTTGTCATCAAAAGGCTTCAAGGTGCTTACATTGACCACCTTCAATGATACACCCTCTTTTTCAAGAGTTTCAGCAGCCTTGAGGGCCATGGACACCATGACTCCGTTGGCAAATACTACAAAGTCTTTACCTTCCCTGATTACAACGGGTTTGCCGATCTTGAACTCCTGGTCTTCGGGAAATACATCGGGAACGTCATTTCTGATTGTACGTACATACACAGGTCCATGATATTCAGCTATTGCCTTGACCACTTTTTTCATTTCAATCCCATCGGACGGTACAATTACAGTCATGTTCGGTATGGCCCTCATTATTGCCACATCCTCGACAGACTGGTGTGTTGCTCCGTCTCCGAAGTCGGAAAGTCCCGAGCTGGATCCTACAATTTTAACATTCAGACTGCCGATGCTCACTCCCTGACGGATCTGATCGTACGGACGGCCTGCCGCAAAAACCGCGAAGGTATTTGCAAAAGCTATCTTGCCTGTCAAACTCAAGCCTGCCGCAAATGAAATCATATTCGCTTCTGCGATTCCCATTTCAAAGTACCTTTCGGGATATGCCTGCTGAAACGCAAAGGTCATGGTTGATTTTCCAAGGTCCGCGTCAAGAACCACTATATTCTTATTTTCCTTGCCCAATTCCAGAAGTGCCTGTCCATATACCGTTCTCTGATTCTGCATTTTCATACCTGTATCCTCCTCTATGCCATTAATTCTCTACAAGCCTGTTGATATTGTTCCTCTGTCATTATACCGTTATGGAAGGCAGCAGTGTTTTCCGCGAACGAAACGCCCTTGCCCTTGATTGTGTTGGCTATTATTATTGTGGGCTGTCCCTTTACTTTGTCAGCCTTATCTAAAGCTTCTATAATCTGCTTCATGTCATGGCCGTCAATGTCTATAACGTTCCAGCCGAAAGCTTTCCATTTATCCGCATGAGGATTGGTATTGAAGCGTTCGTTTACTGCCCCCATTGCCTGTATTTTATTTTTGTCAAGGATGACAACAAGATTATCAAGCTTGTAAAACGTGGCAGCCATGGCAGCTTCCCAGATTTGTCCTTCCGCCTGCTCACCGTCGCCAACTACGCAGTAAACCTTGTAGCTCTTTCCGTCGATTTTCCCGCCGGCTGCCATTCCACAGGATATGGAAAGCCCTTGTCCGAGTGAGCCTGTATTTGCCTCAATTCCCGGGATCTTGTGCATGTCCGGATGCCCCTGAAGTATTGAACCCAGCTTCTTCAGATTTTCAAGCTCCGACTTCGGGAAATATCCGCATTCTGCCAGGAGGGCGTATTGAATAATAGCCGCATGCCCCTTGCTTAGGATAAGACGGTCCCTGTCCTCCCATTTGGGATTCTTCGGGTCATGCTTCATCTTATGCTTGTACAACACTGTCGCAACATCTGCAATTGAACATGAACCGCCCAGATGTCCGGCCTTTCCCCAACCTATCATCTTTACTATGTCCAGTCTTACTTTCTTAGCTGTTTCTTCCAGTTGCATAATAACAGATTCCATAAAATTTCCTCCTTAAAATTTATTGTATGCTGCCTTTGTTACCACTGATTTTTTTGATTGTAACGTCAATATGCTCCTTCATGATTCCTACTGCCATTTCTTCATCCCTGTCCACAATTGCCTGCAGCAGCTTCCTGTGATAAAAGAGTCCCCCATGGAAGCCGGTCTGCTTTACCACTTCATCCATCGCAGTTTTCAGCATGTCGTGAATTATGGCATTCACCTTGATAATAACCCCATTGTGGGTTGCCAGGGCTATGGCCGTATGGAAATTCAGATCCTCGAGGGCAAACTGTTTGTAATCTCCTTCAGTCTGCTCCATCCGTGTCAAAATCTCCTTCAGCCTTTTCAAATCCTCCTCATCAGCTCTCAAAACAGCCAGTCTTGCACTCTCTGCTTCTATCATTGCCCTGAACTCCAGCATCTCGATCAGGCTGGCATTATCAATCATCAATATCGGAAGGAGTGAGTTGAAGTAATCCTTGGGGAGCACCTCTGTTACAAAAGTACCTTCGCCTCTTTTAATGCACAAAACCCCCATACCAACAAGGCGGTGAATTGCTTCCCTCACTGATATTCTGCTTACACCGAACATTTTAGTCAGTTCGATTTCACCAGGAATTTTGGTTCCCGCAGTCCACTTCCCCGATAAGATTTGGTCTTTTAGCTGGTCCAGGACTTCATTGCTGACGCTCCTGCGCTTGATAGGCTGAATATTCATTGAGAGATCCTTTCTGCTTGTAAGATGTATTACATGTTACAACTTATTAT
>CALMWN010000260.1 GCA_937873555.1 uncultured Clostridia bacterium | reverse complement strand
TTTTTAAAGGAAAGGATAGGTAGATAAATATTTAACAATCTATTTAAAATAATAAGGAAGTCAGTAATAGGGTAGGGGAGAGGGCTCTTTATTTATAAATGAACCCTCTGATGTACTTGTATATTACAGGACTTCCGTATAATATAATCGGTGTTAGGACCAAGTAAAAAACTATGGCTTTAAAAAGAACAATTCTTTTATCTTCTTTGGGTGCGTTCATGTATTCATTCTTATAAATCATTATGCCTATAACCGCTATAATTACCCATACCAAGATATTATAATACATTTAACCAGTCCATTCTGTGTCCGCCATTAATTACTTGTTTTTGCCACTTTTTGTGCTTCTTTAGGGAAGATGATGTTTTTTACCATGTTTATGTATTCATCGGTTACTTTGTACTTAATAAGTTCATTTATTACGCTCTGGGGGTCAAGTACATCCTTATAACATCTCATCGACAACATTGCATCCATGACATCGGCTATGCTGCATAAATAAGCGCAAATGCTCTTTTCATCGTTTTTATCAATTTCTGGATTATTATTTGAAGTAAAGTATTGGTGATGATCCCTTACAATAGCACAAATTACTTCGTCTTGGGTAAATTTTGATATCACAGAATGCCCCAGCATGGTGTGTGTGTCCATAATCCCTTTTTCTACCATGTCCAACTTACCCGGTTTATCAAGTATAGTAGGTATGGTCCACAACTTACCTATGTCATGAACCAAGCAGCCAAATATCATTCTTTTAATCAATCCAACCTCAATCTCAATATTAATTCCAAGTAGAGCTGCCAGGATTGCAACATTCACGTTGTGATGATGCAGGTAGCCGGCGTTGCTTAGCTGGCTGTAGTGAATATTATTACTTGTAACCATTCTGTAAATGTACACCGATAGACGCTTTAACTCATTAACATCCATGTTTCTTTCATTCTGCAGCTTCCACAAGAATCTCTGCTCTTTCGTATAAACCGTTTTTAGACCTGCCAATATTAAAACACCGTCCTTTAATAGATTAATTTTAATTGTAAAAAATAGAATTCATAATTTGCAAGTGTTTTTAAATTTCTTTATTATATATAATCACTTTATTGCGACCGGCATTTTTGGCTTTATATACGGCAGTGTCCGCGCATTTAAACAGGTCTTTGGTCGTAGCTGCAGCTGAGGGGTATTGAGCAACTCCCATTGATATCGTCACATGCATTGGAGTATTATCTTCTTTGTAGATAATATTCTCATCTACTTTCTGCCGGAGCATATCTATGTACAGAAAGATGTCTTCGCCTTCACGCTTATTTACACACAATACGAACTCTTCTCCTCCAAACCTATATATTTCATCGCCCAGTCTCAAATTGTCCCTTATACAGTGACTAACTCCTTTTAATACCATATCTCCAACAAGGTGGCCATGGGTATCATTAAATTTTTTAAAATGATCAATATCATAAACTACAATATATAGGCTTGAATTGTTTCTTGAAGCTTGTTCAAGTTTTTCGGTAAGGTCTTTATTCATATATGCTTTGTTATATAGGTCGGTAAGGGGGTCATGCCAGGCTATGTACTGAATTTTATGATACATCAAAAGGTTGTGGACAGTGACGGAAACATAATTCATTGTTACCTTGTATATTTCATTGTCCAGCTCATTATTTTTAACCAGATCCTTGCAATCTTCGCTTTCTATTACTATGGCACCTATAGGCTGGTTACCAGATTCCAATGGGATAATGTTAAAATATTTGATTTCTCTTTCTTCGGCAGTGGGGTAGTCAAGGGTCTTGTCACTGTATTCCACCTCTCCGTTGCCATTACTATTCCTTTTATCAAGGACCGTCTGCCTGAAACGCTTTTCGCAGTGTGCAATAAATTCGTTAGAACCTTTACCCTTTATTTCAGTAAATATTGGTTTTATTTCATCTTTTTCATAGTCATATGCAAATAGGCTGTAATAGTCTACATGAAAAAGCTCCATTTGCCTCAACCTGTTCACGATGTATTTACCTGCATCATCAAGGGAAGTTTGTATTACAACAGCATTGAGGATTTCCCTTAGGAGCCTGTTATATTTTGAGGGCCCGCTTTTTAGCTGCAATTTATACCTGTAATGGCTTTTTACTGCATACGCCATCAGTGCAAAACTACCTAGCATAAATGCCAGAACTGATAGTAGTGCTGTAAAATTCAAATATATCAACTCCTTTTATATCTTAATCCTTATTGTATAGAATATAAT
>CALMWN010000259.1 GCA_937873555.1 uncultured Clostridia bacterium | reverse complement strand
TACCTGTAAAGTATTACCGTTGATTTTTATATAAAGTTTTTGTGCAACACTAATGTAACAGAGTATAATTAATACACTTTTTTTATCATATCGTCGAAATTAAACAGTATGCCCCTGGCATCCAGGTTTCTGTCCTGTATATAACGGAACACATCCTGTGCTTCTTTCGAAATAAAGGTTTCATCACAGCTTTGACAATAGTATACCGGTGCTTTTGAAATAGTTACAATTTTCCCATTTATCTTTTTTTGAGCATTGATATTATGTATCGTTGTAGGTTTTGAACAATAAATGCATTTTATGGATTTTATCATAGCATGTTCCCCCATATCATGTAAAGGAATATTACAGATAATCTGTTTTATAATCTCTTCTAAATATCATAAATAATAATAAAACAAATACCGGCTATTTGCAAGACATAAAACAGAAACTGCCGGGAAATTTAGTATACATAATAGTCACATTTAAACTATATTATGTATATTTTGTATTAGGTAAACTTTTTAATAAAAGGAGGCTTGAAGATGTACCATAATCCCTGTTTGCCTTATATGTCATATCCCTCATCCCCTTTTTCAACTAAAGATTATGTATACCATACTGAACAATATGTTCCTGAATGCATGCCTCAGGCTGTTCCACAGTATATGCCGATGGGATTCATAAAACCATTTAATATGCAGAAAGACAAAAAATGTGTTAAAGTACCTGAGGTAATAGGAAAAAACTACTGTCAGATACTTCTGGAAAATGAAATACCTTTTGCACCAGGATGCCCTGCCATGGAAATAAAGGATATAATGAAAGAAGTCAAAGAGCTGATCCTTTCAGTATGTACCGACAAGGTACTGATAAATGGCAAGCTTCACAAGAACATAAACTACAAGACTCTCGAAAGCACTGGTAAATATAAATGCGGCTGTGAAGACCTCGATCTGTCTTACGGCAGTGTAAAGCATGTTTCTGTCGATATACCGTTCAGCGGCTTAATAGATATACCAGGTGCAAGACCCGGTGATACGGTGGAAGTAGAATTTGCCGGTGTTGAAGACTGCTGTGAAATAGATATGCTAAAAGATCCGTATTTCACCAAGGGCTGTAAAATACCGGTATTTAAAAAGCTTAAAGAAAAAGTGATTGTAAAAATAGAAGTAAAAGTACTAAGGCACGTCCAGATTACTGTTGATCATCAAACACCCAATATTTGTCCATAATATCTGTATGGAATTTGTGAGGCATGGAGCCTCACAAATTCCATTTTACAATTAACTTCACTTTCCGGTATGTGATTTTTCGGAATCGTTTGTTAATTATTTATCAATTCGTGTTTACTTTTACAATTATAGGGTATAGTATATGTAAGCACTGTTAATTAATTAACAATTTTAACCAGGAATTGGAGGTCGAATTTATGGAACAGGAAAAAATTCATACAATGATAAACACATTTGTAAGAAATGCCACTGAAGCCCAGGAGGCATACAAGGAATTCAACCAGGAAAAAATCGACGCAATAATAAAGGCTATGACACTAGCCGGCATAGATAAGCATATGGAGCTTGCAAAATCTGCCGTGGATGAAACTGGCATGGGAATTTACGAAGACAAGGTCATTAAGAACCTTTTTGCCACTGAATATGTATATCACAGCATCAAGTATGACAGGACAGTAGGCATAGTCAATGAAAATGAAGAGGAAAATTACTTTGAAGTAGCAGAGCCTGTAGGTATCATCGCTGGAGTAACCCCTGTCACCAATCCGACATCCACTACCCTGTTCAAATGCCTGCTCGCAGTAAAGACCAGAAACCCTATAATATTCAGCTTTCATCCAAAAGCACAGAAATGCTCTTCGGAAGCTGCCCAAATTGTAAGAGATGCTGCAATAAGGGCAGGAGCTCCTAAGAACTGCATTCAGTGGATCGAACAGCCGTCAGTTGAGGCAACAAAAATACTTATGAACCATCCTGACGTTTCAATGGTGCTTGCAACCGGCGGAGCCGGCATGGTACAGGCTGCCTACAGTACCGGAAAACCGGCGCTGGGGGTTGGTCCCGGCAATGTTCCCTGCTACATCGAGAAGTCTGCAAATATTAAAAGGGCAGTATCTGACCTGATATTGAGTAAAACCTTCGACAACGGGATGATATGCGCATCCGAGCAGGCTGTTATAATCGACAGGGAGATTGCTGACAATGTAACTTCCGTAATGAAGGAATTGGGCTGCTATTTCCTTAACAAGAAGGAAATAAAAGCCCTGTCGGATACAGCCATAGATGAAGAGAAGTGTGCCATGAATCCCAGGATTGTAGGACAACCGGCATGGAAAATTGCTGAAATGACAGGTTTTTCTGTTCCCAAAGACACAAAAATACTTGTTGCTCCACTGGAAGGGGTAGGTCATGAATACCCTCTATCGAGGGAGAAGCTTAGTCCGATCCTTGCATTGTATATTGTTGACGATTACAAGGGTGGAATCCGCAAATGTGAAGAAATGACAGAGTTTGGCGGTCTCGGGCATTCTGCGGTGATACACTCTGAAAATGATGAAATAATAAGGGAGTTCAGTACCAAAATAAGGACAGGAAGGCTTATAGTCAATTCACCATCTTCCCAGGGTGCGATCGGTGACCTCTACAACAATTACAGGCCATCTCTCACACTGGGCTGCGGCACAATGGGCAAGAATTCAACTACAGCAAATGTCAGTACCTCCAACCTTATAAACATAAAACGTGTTGCAAAGAGAACTGTCAATATGAAGTGGTTCAAGGTCCCTCCGAAAATCTACTTCGAGCCCGGTTCCCTTCAGTATCTTGCAAAGCTCAAGGGCAGGAAAGCTTTCATCGTAACCGACAGTTACATGGTGAAACTCGGCCTTATAAATAAGGCGTTATACCACCTGGAAAAAACTGATATTACCTATGAAATATTCCAGGATGTTGAGCCGGACCCTTCAGTGGAAACAATCTTTAAGGGCGTTAAGGAAATGAACAGGTTTGCACCCGACATAATCATAGCTTTCGGCGGAGGCTCTGCTATAGATGCAGCAAAAGGAATGTGGCTGTTTTATGAGTATCCGGACACTGAGTTCGAAATGCTCAGGTTGAAGTTTATGGATATAAGAAAAAGAGCTGTCAAATTTCCTGATCTGGGCAAGAAAGCGCGCTTTGTTGCAATACCGACAACAGCAGGCACCGGTTCCGAGATCACAGCCTTTGCCGTTATCACAGACAAGGTAAAAGGTATA
Organism: uncultured Clostridia bacterium; assembly: GCA_937873555.1. Taxonomy (GTDB): domain Bacteria; phylum Bacillota; class Clostridia; order Acetivibrionales; family CALMWN01; genus CALMWN01. The sequence continues at coordinate 1,391 of CALMWN010000259.1, read as the reverse complement.
AAATACCCGCTCGCTGATTATGAACTTACTCCCGATATTGCAATTATCGATCCGGAATTGACCTATACCGTTCCTAAAGCTGTGACTGCCGATACCGGAATGGATGTTCTGACACATGCAATCGAGGCATATGTCTCAGTCATGGCTTCGGATTATACCGATGCTATAGCACTGAAATCCATACAGCTGGTTTTTGAGTATCTTCCAAAAGCATATAACAACCCCGAAGATAAACTGGCAAGGGAAAAAATGGCAAATGCTTCCACAATGGCAGGAATGGCTTTTACCAACGCATTTCTAGGGATCAACCACAGTATGGCGCATAACCTTGGCGCTATGTTCCACATCCCCCATGGCCGTGCAAATGCTGTAATACTCCCCTATGTCATAAAATACAATGCACAAAGACCGACAAAATTCATCGCATATCCAAAATATGAATATCCCCATGCCAATGAAAGGTATGCGGAAATTGCACGCTATTTGGGTTTAAATGCTGCTACTACGGAAAAAGCGGTTGCTTCCCTTATAAAAGCCATACAGGAATTGATGCGAAAAGTGGAGATGCCTCTCACACTTAAAGACGCCGGTATCAGGAAGGAAGAGCTTGAAAGGACTGTTGACACGATGGCAGACAACGCTTTTGCCGACCAGTGTACGGGCACAAATCCAAGAATGCCTCTGGTTGAAGAGCTGAAGGAAATATATTTGAAGGCATATGAAGGAAAAGATGTCAGTCTGGAAAACACAACCTCTCCTTATCTGCTGCAAAGTGCTTCCAATACGGCTGAAGCTTTTCCAAAACAGATGGATATGGCTGACGGACAGGTTTTACAGGCTAAGGATTCTCAAAAAACACTGCAATAGCATCTTTAATTCATCAATAATCCCGGGCGGAAAGTTCACAAAAAGAGGGTGAATTTTCCGCCCGGAAGTGTTTTTACCTTCTCACCAAATATCTGTTCAAACATAAAAAAAAGGCATATAATCATAGTAAAGCTTTATCTTTTCAGGGGGGAAAATGTATGGGTTTGCTGGAATTCATCATGTACATTACATGGGTACAGGCTCTTTTGTTGGTAACAGGCCTTAGCCTTGTAATATTCGAAATGTTCCATCCGGGCTTTGGAGCACCCGGCATTGTAGGTGGAATACTTCTATTTCTTGGTATACTTTTCACTGCCAGAAGCGTTTTGGATGCAGTGATACTTATAATCATACTGCTCCTCATACTAGGAGCAGCCCTTGCTCTTGCCTACCGCTCAGCCACCAAAGGCCGCCTTTCCAGAATACTTATACTGTCCGAAGCTCAGAAAAAGGCATCCGGGTACACAGGAACAGCGGGTCTCGAACACTACCTGGGCAAGGAAGGCACTACGGTCACAATTCTC
>CALMWN010000258.1 GCA_937873555.1 uncultured Clostridia bacterium | reverse complement strand
AAGCCTATTTCAAGGCTTTCATGGATTTTTTCTTTATTCAACTGTCAAAGACCCGTTTTAGTTAAAAATACACATTTTTTGCAAGAAATAAACATCATAGTTGCATATTATTCTGGATTTTTGTTAAAAACTATTGAATGTACAATATATCCATGTTATAATTAGTGAAATCATTGATTGTACTCACTTGACAGCACTAAACGCTTACATTATAAGGTAATACTTGAATATAATGGTTTATGCAAAGGCGCATAAATAGTGATGAAGAAATGTACTCAATGGAGAGAGTCGGCATTTTCCTTGTGTACTTTTTTTATTTATATTTATACGTTTATATGTTTAAAAAAATAAAATCTGCAGGATTTATATATATAAGATTCATTTCATGATTGTATTTTTTTTAAGCGTACAAAATAAACGCCTCTCTGCTTAAATCACAAAATAATAAAAATTTTTCAAATGAGTTTTCAAACAAATTACTTGCTTCATTAACATAATACGTATTTTTCATTGAAGTAAAATTTCAGAAGGCTCACGGATTTATGTAAACAATATAATAAAATGTATTTTAGAGAGGTTGTATGCAATGATATCAAATGGATTACCGCCCAAACAAGGTCTATATGATCCACAATTTGAACATGATGCTTGCGGTATCGGATTTGTCGTAAACATTAAAGGCAAAAAATCACACGAGATTGTACGGCAAGCGTTGACAATTCTTAAAAATCTCACTCACCGTGGAGGAAGCGGCAGTGAGGCCAATACCGGTGATGGTGCAGGAATTCTGATGCAGATTCCCCACTCCTTCTTTAAAAAGTCATGCTCCGACATAGGGATCAGTCTCCCGGCACCCGGACAGTACGGTGTTGGTATGGTCTTCCTACCGCCTCATGCTTCCCAAAGGGAAAATTGTGAAAAGCATCTTGAGCAAATAATAAATGAAGAAGGGCAAATAGTGCTTGGCTGGAGAACAGTACCGACAGATGACAGTATGCTCGGAAGTGCGGCAAAAGCATGCCTGCCCTACATGAGGCAGATTTTTATCGGACGCAGTCCCGATCTTAAAGATGATCTGGCCTTCGAAAGAAAGCTCTATATCATCCGCAAAAGGGCGGAAAAGGCAATAAGGTACAGCAAGGAAAACAATAATGAATTTTTCTATATTGCAAGCCTTTCATGCAAAACCATTGTATATAAGGGAATGCTCACTTCGGAACAGGTTGACGAGTTCTACAAGGATCTTGGCAATCCTCTTTTTGAAAGTGCTCTTGCATTGGTGCACTCGAGATACAGTACGAATACATTTCCAAGCTGGGAGCGTGCACATCCCAACAGATATATCATGCATAACGGTGAAATCAATACCTTGCGTGGAAATATCAACTGGATGCATGCCCGTCAATCAATGCTCGAAACGGATGTTTTCGGCAGCGATATAAGTAAGGTATTTCCGGTAATCAGTCCGGACGGCAGTGACTCCGCAATGTTTGACAACTGCCTTGAATTTCTTGTTCTATCCGGCCGTTCAATGGCACATTCAATGATGATGATGATTCCTGAACCATGGTCAAATCACGAAAGCATGAGTGATGAGAAAAAGGCCTTTTATGAATACCACAGCTGCCTCATGGAGCCGTGGGATGGCCCGGCTGCCATGGCATTCACTGACGGAACCAGAGTAGGCGCGGTTCTTGACAGAAATGGTTTACGTCCGTCCAGGTACTATGTCACTAAAGATGATATTGTAATACTGTCATCCGAGGTAGGCGTACTTGATGTGCCTCCGGAAAGTGTAATAAGCAAAGAACGCCTTCATCCCGGCAGGATGCTCCTGATTGACACAGAAGAAGGCCGTATAATAAATGATGATGAATTAAAATCAAGCATAGCTGGAAAGTACCCGTACCGTCAGTGGCTTAACGAGCATCTTGTAAGCCTCGATCAGCTTCCCGAAGCTCCGCATGTCCCTGAGCCGGACCATGAAACAGTCCTGCAGAGGCAGAAGGCTTTCGGGTATACTTATGAAGATCTTAGATTTATACTGAAGCCGATGGCAGTTGACGGTATAGAGCAGGTTGGGGCAATGGGTGTCGATATCCCGCTGGCTGTCCTGTCAAATAAGCCTCAATTATTGTACAACTATTTCAAGCAGTTGTTTGCTCAGGTTACAAACCCTCCTATCGATGCGCTTCGTGAGGAAATAGTCACAGCTACTGAAACATTCATAGGATCGGAAGGAAGCCTTACCAATCCACGCCCCGACAGCTGCAGGCAAATCAAGCTCAAATCACCCATACTTTCAAATGAGGAGCTTGCAAAACTGCGCCATGTAAACAGACGTGGATTTATGTCGGTAACACTGCCAATTTTATATAACCCCTCTGAAGGTGGAAAAGGCCTTGAAAAAGCAATGGAGGAATTGTACAAGGCTGCAAATGAGGCAATCTCACACGGAGCCAATATCCTCATATTGTCAGACCGCAGCATCGGCAGGGACAAGGCGCCCATACCGGCACTGCTTGCTGTTGCCGGCTTGCACCATCATTTGATCCGTGAAGGTTCACGTACCCGCATGAGTATTGTCCTTGAATCGGGAGAACCCCGCGAGGTCCATCACTACTCATTGTTAATCGGCTATGGTGCCTCTGCGATAAATCCCTACCTGGCTTTTGAGTCCCTCGATGACATGATCCGCCAGGGTATGATAACAGATATCAAGCATGAATATGCCGTGTCCAAGTATATAAAGGCATCCACAAAGGGTGTTGTAAAAATACTTTCAAAGATGGGTATTTCAACCATACAGAGCTATCAGGGAGCACAGATTTTTGAAGCTATCGGTCTGCATCAGAGTGTAATAGACAAATACTTTACATGGACTCCTTCGAGAATAGGCGGTATTGATGCCGGTGGGATCGCAGATGAGGCAAGAGCCCGTCACGAATCTGCTTTCTATGAACGTCCCTCTGATAATAAAACGCTGAGGTCCGGCGGTGAATACCAGTGGCGTAAGGATGGTGAATACCACCTTTACAACCCTGAAACCATCCACAAGCTTCAATATTCGTGCCGTACAAATGATTTCAACATTTTCAGGGAGTACTCGCAGTTGATTAATGACCAATCCCAAAAGCAGTGTACTCTCAGAGGGCTTATGGAACTTAAAACCGGTTCGGGAGCAATTCCTCTGGATGAAGTTGAATCAGTTGAATCCATATGCAGACGCTTTAAGACCGGTGCCATGTCCTATGGTTCAATAAGCCAGGAAGCACACGAGGCAATTGCAATAGCAATGAACCGCATAGGTGGTAAAAGCAATACCGGTGAAGGTGGAGAAGACCCTGCACGCTTTAAACCTGATGCTAACGGAGATTCCCGCTGCAGTGCAATCAAGCAGGTTGCATCCGGAAGATTCGGCGTTACAAGCCATTATCTTGTAAACGCAAAGGAAATTCAGATAAAAATGGCTCAGGGAGCTAAGCCAGGAGAAGGTGGGCAGCTCCCGGGACGTAAAATATATCCCTGGGTAGCAAAGGTAAGGCATTCAACCCCGGGTGTAGGACTTATTTCACCGCCTCCACACCATGATATATATTCTATTGAAGACCTTGCAGAGCTGATACATGACCTGAAAAACTCAAATCCTGCTGCAAGGATAAGCGTAAAGCTTGTTTCGGAAGTTGGTGTCGGAACTGTTGCTGCAGGTGTTGCAAAGGGCCGTGCAGATGTTGTTCTGATCAGCGGATATGATGGCGGAACCGGAGCTTCACCAAGAAGCAGTATAAGGCATGCCGGTCTTCCTTGGGAATTAGGCCTGGCGGAAACCCACCAGACACTGTTGCTTAATAATCTCCGCAGCAGAATAGTCGTTGAAACCGACGGTAAACTGATGACCGGACGTGATGTGGTAGTTGCCGCGCTGCTTGGCGCCGAGGAATTCGGCTTTGCCACTGCTCCGCTGGTAGTACTGGGATGTGTTATGATGAGGGTTTGCAATCTCGATACATGCCCGGTGGGAGTAGCAACACAGAATCCGGAACTTCGTAAAAAGTTTTCGGGTGACCCGCAGTTTGTAGTTAACTTCATGCATTTTATTGCACAGGAAGTTCGCGAGTTGATGGCGCAGCTTGGCTTCCGCACCATTGATGAGATGGTGGGAAGGTCCGACAAGCTTGAGATGGCGAAGGCTGTCAGCCACTGGAAATCCAAAGGCCTTGATTTTTCAGCCATTCTCTATCAGCCGATGGTAGGAGATGAAGTCGGAAAGTATTGCCAGATTTCTCAGGATCACGGTCTGGAAAAGTCACTTGACAGGCAGGTATTGATGCAGCTGTGCGAACCTGCACTTTCAAGAGGAGAAAAGGTTGAAGCATCATTGCCGATACGCAACACAAACCGTGTCGTAGGTACAATACTCGGGAGCGAAGTCAGCAAACGCTACGGCGCTGAAGGGCTGCCTGAAAATACAATAAAACTAAATTTCCAGGGGTCAGCCGGACAGAGCTTCGGTGCATTTGTACCGCGAGGCATTACCTTGAATCTTGAAGGAGATTCCAATGACTATATAGGAAAAGGCCTTTCAGGAGGAAAAATAATAGTATATCCTCCAAAAGCCTCGACCTTCATACCGGAAGAAAACATCATAATCGGTAACGTAGCTTTCTACGGTGCCACAAGCGGTGAAGCATATATAAGAGGTGCCGCCGGTGAAAGGTTCTGTGTCAGGAACAGTGGTGTACACGCAGTTGTTGAAGCTGTCGGAGATCACGGGTGTGAGTACATGACCGGCGGAAAAGTGGTTGTCCTTGGAAAAACGGGAAGGAACTTCGCAGCCGGTATGTCGGGCGGTGTAGCTTATGTATTTGATGAAAACAATGACTTCAATGTCAGATGCAACACCGAAATGGTTGAGCTAAGCCAGCTGGAAGATAATGAAGAAATAACGGAAGTCAAGGCGATGATTGAACGCCACCTTAAATATACAGGCAGCAGTGTAGCCGGGAAAATACTTGAAAACTGGGATAACGAAGTAACAAAGTTTGTGAGAGTAATGCCCAAGGATTACAAGCGTATGCTGCAGGCTATCAGGAAAGTACAGGAGCAGGGTTTAAGCGGAGAAGAAGCCTTGATGGCTGCTTTTGAAGCCAATAACAGTGACCTGTCACGAGTAAGCGGAAATTAGTATTGGAGGAAGATATTATGGCTAAACCAACAGGATTTATGGAATATAAACGTGAGCTTCCCCCTGATCGCCCGCCGGTGGAGCGTATTAAAGATTGGGATGAATTTCACGAGCACTTTACGGAAGAAAAAAACATGACACAAGGCGCAAGGTGTATGGACTGCGGTATACCCTTCTGCCATATGGGCCTCCTGATTAACGGGATGGCTTCAGGGTGTCCTATAAACAACCTTATACCTGAATGGAACGATCTTGTGTACAGGGGTTTATGGAAAGAAGCAATAAACAGGCTTCACAGGACAAATAATTTTCCCGAATTTACAGGCAGGGTATGTCCTGCCCCTTGTGAGGGTTCCTGTACAGTCGGAATAAATGACCCTCCCGTCACAATAAAGAATAATGAATGCTCAATAATAGATAAGGCCTTCGAAGAAGGCTGGGTTGTTCCCGAACCTCCGCTGACCCGCACCGGTAAAAAAGTTGCGGTCGTTGGCTCAGGTCCTTCCGGCCTGGCAGCAGCCGCCCAATTGAACAAGGTGGGGCACTGGGTTACCGTCTTTGAAAGAGCTGACCGTATAGGCGGTTTGCTTATGTACGGCATACCTAACATGAAGCTGGACAAAAACATCGTGCAGCGCCGTGTTGACCTTCTTGCTGCGGAGGGTGTCAAATTTAAGACAAATACTGAAGTTGGGAAAGACTATTCTGCCGAAAAGCTCTTAAAAGAATTCGATGCAGTGGTTTTATGCGGTGGAGCGACAAAACCGAGAGACCTGCCTGTTGAAGGCCGGAATCTTAAGGGTATAAATTTTGCAATGTCATATCTCCATGCAAATACAAAAAGCCTCCTGGATTCAAATCTCCGGAATGATAATTTCATTTCAGCCAAAGGTAAGGATGTAATCGTCATCGGAGGAGGAGATACAGGAAACGACTGCGTAGGAACATCAATACGCCATGGCTGCAAGAGTGTTGTACAGTTTGAAATTCTGCCTCCTAAGCCGGATGCACGCAGATCCAATAATCCGTGGCCTCAGTGGCCGGACATAAAGAAAACTGATTATGGACAGGAAGAAGCCATTGCCGTATTCGGGAATGACCCACGTGAGTACTGCATAAGTACTAAAAAGTTCGTAGGCGATGAAAACGGAAATCTTAAAGAAGTACACACTATAAATGTTGAGTGGAAAAAAGATGCCAATGGACGTTTTTCTCCTGTTGAGGTTCCCGGCACCGAAAAAGTTTGGCCGGCACAGCTGGTGTTGATCTGCATGGGCTTCCTGGGTCCGGAAGATTCTCTTCTCAGCCAGCTGAATGTTGACAGGGATCAGCGTTCAAACGTCAAATCCGATTACGGAAGATTTACAACAAATGTAAAAGGTATATTTGCTGCCGGTGATATGCGCCGCGGCCAAAGTCTAGTGGTATGGGCCATAAACGAAGGACGCGCAGCCGCACGCGAGTGTGACAGATATCTTATGGGCTACACCGATTTGCCATAAAGCTTTAATTATAAAAAGTGCTGCAGCAAAACTAAATTTTGCTGCAGCACTTTTTAAATGGATTTCTCCAATTTTTGTATGATGTTGTCTTTTTCGGATGACAGCCTGCGGTTATAATTGTGGAGGGCTGTTACTGCAATGCCCGTGGCTATAACGTAGATTACTATATTCAGTCATTTCACTTGTTTCCTCCTTTTGGAAATCAAAGGTACAGCCACGGTCACAACGATTAGCAGGGCAGATATGGCAAAATGCCACCACACAGGATTCCTTATGTTGTCACCCAGATAATTCAACGCAAATACTTCAGGCGCAATTCCTAAAAGCGTACCGAGAATGAACTCCTTATACTTGACCTTGGTCAAGCCTGCTGCAAAATTCATAATGTCGTACGGAAAAACCATTGAAATCCTCATAAAGAAAATTATTTTGAATCCGTGTTGCTCAATTTTCAAGTCAACCTTGTCCGCCCTGTTTTTTAGAATCCTCTGCACAAAGCTCTTGCCTAAATACCTGCTTAGGAAGAAAGCCAGGCTTGCTGAAATGAATATGGCAACCATTGAGTATAAAAAGCCGCATATGGGTCCAAAAATACTCCCCCCCAGCACTACGAGGATAGAAACCGGGAAGACTACAAGAAGAGTTCTGGCAGCAAATATGAGTATATAAATTATAGCTGCAAATTTACCGTAGGAATTTATAAAATCTTCAACAGAATTTATACTAAAGCCTTTAAACAATTCAAATCTGTACGCAAACACTAAAGCAAAAATTACAAGAATCAAAATGCAAAGTACTTTGATGTAGAACCTTTTCCCCCTCATATAACCCCCTAAGGACATTTAAGAAAAATAAATATCAATATTGCATATTTTTATAGAAAATTATTCCCCCAGGCATTATAATATATCTAATACCATAACACAAATAAGTTTACAAGAGGTATAATCCATGCAAAATTTGCCGGTAGCCAAGGACGCGTTCCTGTACATAATAAGTCTAATAATTGTTTCTATCATATTCTATTTAATATACATACCACTGTCAATAATCAGTTTGGTGTTATTGGCATTTGTAATTTTTTTCTTCAGAAACCCTTCAAGAAAAGTACCGGAAGGTTCAAACCTTGTTGTATCGCCTGCAGACGGGCGAGTAATGTCGGTATCGGAAATATATGAACCAAGTTTTTTGAATTCCAGGGCAATAAAAGTAACAATTTTCCTCTCTGTTTTTAATGTCCATATAAACAGAAGTCCTATTTCCGGCACTGTTAAGTATGCAGCCTACAGGGAGGGAAAGTTCCTGCCAGCGTTCAAAACGCATGCATCGGAGATAAACGAGCGTAACACCATAGGTATTGAGGGTAACGGCATAAAAGTCCTTGTGCATCAAATTACGGGCCTTATAGCAAGAAGGATTGTTTGCTGGGTAAAGGAAGGTCAACAGCTTGATATCGGCGAACGTTTCGGGCTCATTAAGTTTGGCTCGTGCACAGAAATTGTCCTTCCTTTAAATATAGAAATAAAAGTCAAACCCGGTGATAAAGTAAAAGGCGCTAAATCAGTTATAGGGGTGATCAATTGAAAGGTATAAAAAGAAATCTTCCTAATGTTTTAACATTGATAAACTTATCTTTGGGGGTAATAGCCATATTACTTTCCGTTAGTGAAAACAACACGTTGAACCGTCTGTTTATTGCATCTCTGATAGTTATGCTGGCTGCATTGACAGACCGGTTTGACGGCAAGGTTGCAAGAATGTTGGACGTTACCAGTGAATTGGGTAAGGAGCTGGATTCACTCTCAGATTTGATTTCCTTCGGGGTTGCGCCGATAATAATAGCCTGGAAGATAAGCTTTGTGACTTTTGGAGTGCCCGGCTATCTGCTGTCATTAATTTTCCCTATTGCAGGAGCATATCGTCTGGCGAGATATAACGTTACAACCTTTGATAATGTATTCAGAGGGATGCCTATTACACTTGCCGGTGCTTTTCTTTCGATAGACAGCCTTTACAACCTGTTTGCAATATTCAACCATAAATATACAAATATTCATTCAATTATTACTGCTGTACTGGTTGTGGTGCTTTCCTATCTTATGGTCAGCAAAATAAAAATTAAAAAGGTATAGCGCGTCCTATACCTTCACTGAGACATAATATACAAAGCTGTTAAAAGTGAGGCATCGAGCCTCACTTTTTTTATGAAAACCATACCATATCAAAAGCCGGTTTACAGCCTGACATTATTTATGATGTGCCACCGGATAGTCATATGAGCTATAATCATAATACTTCTGTTTTGATTTGAACAGTCTTAAAAGTGCAAACAAGATGCAGGACAGTATCGTTAGTGCATATGCCATACAGCTCACCCCCACACTTTATTTTATGTCTTTATTATAATACCGGTTTTAACAGACCACAAGAATAATCTTTATTTTAACGGGCTTAGGCATTCTTTTAACAGGGTTGAGTATTCTTTTAACAAATGTTGTTCATTTTTTTAACAAGCAGTCGAAAAATACCCGTTTGAACCTTAAATTTATGTAACTTCTTTCAGCTGCATCAT
>CALMWN010000257.1 GCA_937873555.1 uncultured Clostridia bacterium | reverse complement strand
TATCACTTTTCCGGCGGGCAGCGCCGACCATTTTTGAACCATATACGTCAACACATCTACAGGGTTTGAGACGACAAGAATGACGCCCTGGTTATAAAACTCCATCACTTTGGCTACGATGTCTTTTGTGATGGCTACGTTCTTTTTTGCGAGATCCAGCCTTGTCTCTCCCGGCTTTCTGTTTGCACCGGCGGTGATGACGATTACATCAGCGTCCTTACAGTCTGAATAGTCTCCGGCATAGACAGACATCTGCCTTACAAAGGAGAGCCCGTGATTTATGTCCATGGCTTCCCCTATGGCCTTTTCTTTGTTTACATCTACCAGTACAAGTTCTGGTACGGTTCCGCTGATTGTCATTGCAAACGCAGCAGCAGCGCCGACAAAACCGCTTCCAATGATTACTACTTTTGCTTTAGATTTTGCCATACCCTTTACAACCTCCTGTGCAATATACGTTTTGTATTATTATGTATTAAAATAAATACACTGAAAAAACAAATTAGTTGAAATAATAACACTTACGCATAAGATTTGAAAGTTTGAAATAAGACGTAATAACAAGCATTAATGGTGAAATTAGTTTATTTAAGCAATCCTTAAACCGGAATCAAATATAATCGCGGTTTTATGATAGGTATAATGTATCATGGTTGATAACGCCGATAGGTGATCTGCAGCTCCGAGCTTTGCATATGGGAATAAAGTGCCTGGCACTTTCACGGATTTTCTGTATTTACTGTACCAGCAAAATGTTTAAAAATTATACCACTTATTGCTCCCCTTAAATCCTGCGGCATGGTCAGAAAAAGCAAGAAAAATAGAATAGCCTCGCTCCTGTGAAAATATGATAGTGGTGAAGGCATAAAATGCCTGTCTGTGGTGGTAAATCCGATCAATGTATTGGGAGGTGAGATCGTTGGACCCTATCATGACATTCGGTTTACTCATTGTCAGCCTGTTCATCATACTGCTCAGCTGCGAATTTTTCACCAATGGTATCGAGTGGTTCGGCAGAAGGCTCCATGCAGGAGATGGGGTGATCGGCAGCCTGCTTTCTGCCGTGGGCACATGCCTGCCCGAGACCATGATTCCCATCATTGCCATCCTTTTTGTAGGGGAGAAAGGCGCTGTGGATATCGGCATTGGCGCCATCGCAGGTGCTCCGTTTATGCTTGGCACACTGGCATTTTTTATCACCGGGGTTTCCGTGTTTGCATTTTCCCTTATACGCCGTACGGGCTCGAAGATGGATGTGGACTTAAAACTGATAGAGAGGGACTTAAGGTATTTTATTTTGGCGTATATGATGGGAATCGGCTGCAGTTTTGTGGAAGAAAGGCCGTTGAAAATTGCTGCAGGCATTTTTCTGGTAATTGTATATGCATATTACGTTTATATCACGGTGAGGGAAGACGAGGCATACTACTGCCGGCTTCACTCGCTTTATATATCAAAGTGCACGGGCACCAGGCCCTCTCTGGCCGCCATCTGCGTTCAGCTCATGGTGGCGCTGGCGGGCATTGTCCTGGGGACCAGCCTTTTTGTCGATTACCTGCAGGAAGCGGCCCAAATGCTTCATGTGCGTGCACTCGTCCTGTCCCTCATACTTACTCCGGTAGCTACTGAACTGCCGGAAAAATTCAACAGCAGCATATGGGTGAAAAGGGAAAGAGACACGCTGGCCCTTGCAAACATAAGCGGGGCCATGGTCTTTCAGAGCTGTATTCCTGTGGCGATAGGCATCCTATTTACACCGTGGAAGCTGGGCGAAATAACACTTTTTAGCGCTGTGATCGCCATTACATCTGCGACTGTCTATCTTCTCAGCATGCGGCGGAGCGGGAAGGTCAATCCTGCCATGCTTCTGCTGGGAGGGGTGCTTTATGGAGTATTTATAGCATTTTTGAGCGTTCAATAAATAATTTTGAAAATCATTATCAATTTACTTGACTTTATGAAAAATTTGGGCTACAATAAAATTAATTGTAAG
>CALMWN010000256.1 GCA_937873555.1 uncultured Clostridia bacterium | reverse complement strand
ACTATCCTCTTCGTCGGCAGCGTCAGATGTGTATAAGAGACAGGGGTGAAACTGCAGAAAACATACTCGAGGTTGCCAAGCAGGTTAAAATTCCCGTCTATCAGGATGAAAAGCTGGCACATACCTTGACCGGACTCAATGTTGGAGACGAAATACCCCCTGAGCTGTATGAGGTAATTGCGGAGGTTCTTGTTTTTGTCAGCAATCTGGACAGGAGTTTCGGTGAAAGATATGACAAAAAATAGTTATAAAAAAAGCTTTGGAACACTGGGTGAAAAAATTGCATGCGAATTTTTGAACAACAACCGCTATGAAATAATAGCAAAAAACTTCCGCGCCGGAAGACTCGGAGAGATAGATATAATCGCCAGGGAAAATGAATATATATGCTTTATAGAAGTGAAATCCAGGACGGGCACTCTATATGGAATGCCTTCCGAGGCAATAGGAAGAAAAAAGCAGGAATATATAAGAAGGCTGGCGTCCTTATACGCTGCAAGGTATTTCACGGGTGATATCTGCATGAGGTTTGATGTTGTTGAAATAATATTCGAGAAAGTCGGTTCAATCAAAAAAATAAAGGAAATAAACCTTATAAAAAATGCTTTCTGAGGTGTGTTATGATGATATTCGATGCCCACTGCGACACAATAACAAAGATAATGGAGCGGAAGGAAAACCTTCTGGAAAACGGCTGTCACCTTGATATCAAAAGAATGAAAAACTTCAAAAATTATGTGCAGTGCTTTGCGGCCTTCATAGACCCTGAATTTTGCCAGGCATATGCAATGAAGCGTGCCATACAGATTATAGACAGGTTTTACAAAGAGATTGAAATGAATAGCGACAGAATCATGTTATGCCGTAATTACAACGACATCCTTGAGGCGGAAAAACAGGGAAGAGCGGGTGCTTTCCTGTCCATAGAGGGAGGAGATGCGCTGCAGGGAGACATATCCGCATTAAGGGTATTTTACAGACTGGGTGTAAGAAGTCTTTGCCTTACATGGAACCACAGGAACGAAATAGCCGACGGAGTGGCTGACGGAGCAACAGGCGGAGGAATTACTCCCTTTGGCAGGACAGTTATAGGTGAGATGAATTCGCTGGGAATGGTGGTCGATGTTTCACATATTTCCGAGAAAGGCTTCTGGGATGTAATCGAAGCTTCATCCCAGCCCATTGTAGCTTCACATTCAAATGCAAAAAAGCTTTGCGGTCACAGAAGGAATTTGAGCAATGAACAATTAAAGGCTTTGAAGGCGAACGGTGGGGTTACGGGTATTAATTTCTGCCCTGCTTTTCTTAACGATACCGACAGGGCGTCGTTAAAGGATATAATAAACCATATAGAGTATATTGCTTCTACAGCCGGTATAGAAACCATAGGTCTGGGTTCGGATTTTGACGGAATAGAGGATACGCCTGATGGAGTAAGCGGTGTGCAGGACATTGAGAAAGTGTTTGACGAATTGTCCAAACTGAATTATTCCCAGGAAAATATCGAGAAAATTGCAGGTAACAACTTCTTAAGAATAATAAAACAGGTGTGCTCATGAGCACACCTGTTTTATATAAAGGGTCTTATATGTAATCCTACCATTTACCCTTCGACATATGGCCGGCAAGCTCCGCCTTGGCTCTTTGTTTTATTACCCATGATTCCTTGAGTGCCTTTTCAAAGATAGATACGCAAGGCGGGTCAAGATTCAGATTTATGCCTTCCTGGCAAAGAGCTGCAACTTTTCCCATCAATGTAATAAGTTCCATATGGATATCGTTTGTCCTGTCAGACTTGTAGATTTTATCAGCGTCCTCGGCAGACAACTCAACAAATTTATCCTTGGGTGCGTTACATTTCGGGCAGAAATCCGGAGCCTCGTCTCCCTGGTGGACATATCCGCAAACTGTACACTTCCATAATTTTTTCATATAATCATTCCTCTCATGAATTAATAGATTTATTGTTAATAGATTTACCAACAAAAGTTATTTACAAACAAAAAATTATTTGTAGACATGAAAAAAGAGCTCATGATGATCTACGCTACAGCTGATGTAAATCCCTGCATACCTATAGACAATCTTTCGACTGCCCACAAGCATTACAAAACCCACACCAACCTTTGCTCGACTATCAAGAGTACCTTGGAAACCTGCTGCAATCGTTAGACTGCAACAAACCTCCAGTATTTCATCCAACCGCCCAGGGACTGATACATACAGCGTAACAGGCATACGGACCGGAGAGAATAATACCTGCGGAACCCCTGATAATCTTAGCTCGAACCTTATACATCCCTTTCGACCATACTGCAATCTTTTGGACTGCAATACAGCCTTACAGGACATAGCACTGCACGATATAAGGCTCTGCTCGCCGGCTTATATCAAGCCTTTGCGCCAACTAGCGGGTAACGACCGCTGTTACCCTGGGCGAGACCTGGTATAAACCTTTGACCGAATATTACAGAACCATGTGAAATGACCCTGTAACACTCTTGGCTCAACCATCACGAACCCTTGTACTTATATTGTGTCCGCTATGAATCACTTTACTCATAGAATATTATTCCAAACAAAAAATAAAAAATATAAGTTGTTTTATTAGTGATTGAATAATTTCATATCTTAACTTGCAAAGAACCATTATATTTCCAAAAATTTAATATTATAAATTTTTATTTTGCATTATTGTTATCATTAACTTGCATATTTTAATATTATATATTAAAATATACTGAGAAAATAAGACTGTTTATGAATAACATAAATAAGGGGTTGTTTTAAATGAAAGATTTTATGAAGCTTGATGTAAAGGAATTAAATGAATATAAAGTACAGCTTGAAATAAAGTATAACGAATTCAAGGGCAAAAAACTCAACTATGACATGTCGAGGGGAAAGCCGTGTCCTGAGCAGCTTGACCTTTCTGCCGGCCTGCTTGACTGTCTGGACAGCTATAAGGCTTCTGACGGAACCGACTGCAGAAACTATGGAGGACTTGACGGTATACCGGAGGCAAAACAGTTATTCGCGGAAATTCTTGAGGTAAGCCCGAAAGAAGTAATTGTAGGTGGAAGCTCCAGCCTTAATATGATGTATGACACAATTACAAGGGCTTTGAACCTTGGTGTGTATGGAAGTGATGTGCCATGGGGCAAACTGCCCGTTATAAAGTTTTTATGTCCGAGTCCCGGGTATGACAGGCATTTTGCTATATGTCAGCAGTTTGGAATAGAAATGATAGTTGTGGATATGAAAAGCGACGGACCTGATATGGACGTTGTTGAAAAGCTTGTTGCTGAAGACGAGTCGATAAAGGGCATATGGTGTGTGCCAAAGTACAGTAATCCTGATGGAATTACATATTCCGACGAAATTGTTGACAGGTTTGCACGAATGAATACCAAGGCAAAGGATTTCAGGATATTCTGGGATAATGCCTACACAGTCCATCATTTGTACGACAAGGGAGACTCACTTAAAAATATAATGACCGCTTGCAAGGAAGCGGGAAATCCTGACAGGGTGTTCATATACGGCTCAACCTCAAAGATAAGCTTTTCAAGTGCGGGTATTGCTGCAATGGCTGCCAGTGAAAACAACATCAGCCTTATAAAAAAGCAGATGTCAATACAGACAATAGGCCCGGACAAGATAAACCAGCTCAGGCATGTAAAGTTTTTCAAAAACCTTTCAAACATAGAAGAGCATATGAAAAAGCACGCTGCCATAATAAGGCCGAAATTTGAAGCTGTACTGGATATTCTGGAATCACAGCTGGGCGGAAAAAATATTGCATGGTGGAACAAGCCTAACGGGGGGTACTTCATAAGCTTATTCGTACTGGACGGCTGTGCAAGGGAAATTATTGGAATGGCAGCACAGGCAGGCGTTACGCTGACTCCTGCGGGTTCAACCTATCCGTACGGCCGGGATCTCCGCGACCGTAATATAAGGCTGGCTCCCACGTATCCATCACTGGAAGAGCTGAAAAGCGCGATTGAAGTATTGTGCATATGCGTGCAGCTGGCGAGTATAGGCAAAATTCTGGCTGAAAACTCATAGACTGCTTTGAAACCGTTAAACAACATTGTACTTGATTTGTCACATCACGAGTAATATAATTGTGCTTGGGTTTTTCAATGTAAATACACTTACTGGAACTCCCAAATATCAATATCATATTCATAAATATCTGGCGGGATACAGCACATGGTCCCGCACTTTTTTTGTAGCTTTATTAAGTAAAAAAATATATAATATTTATGTCAAAGCTATGCAATAGGAGGTATGACACATTGAAAAACACATATGAAAGCCCTTTTAATTCAAGGTATGCAAGCAGGGAAATGCAGGAGATGTTTTCATCCGACATGAAGTTCAAAACCTGGAGAAGGCTGTGGATTGCCCTGGCTGAAGCAGAAAGGGAACTGGGACTCAATATAAGCCAGGAGCAGATAGATGAACTGAAAACATACATGGACGATATAAACTATGATGTGGCGGAAAAAAAAGAGAAGGAGTTCAGGCACGATGTCATGGCGCATGTCCATGCATACGGAGAACAGTGTCCGAATGCCAGGGGAATCATCCACCTTGGGGCTACCTCCTGCTATGTGGGTGACAACACAGATATCATCATAATGACCGAGGCACTGAAGTTGATTAAGAACAAGCTGATTACGGTCATAAGAAAGCTTTCCGACTTCGCATTGAAGTATAAGGA
>CALMWN010000255.1 GCA_937873555.1 uncultured Clostridia bacterium | reverse complement strand
TATCCTCTTCGTCGGCAGCGTCAGATGTGTATAAGAGACAGATAATATACCTTTCCCACCGTGTCAATATACTTGCTAAATGCAAAAGTGTAATATATAATTTATCTGGGTTTTAAGCAAATTTAGCGCAAATAGCCGTGAAGTTTTGTAATATATACTGCCGGTGAAGGTGGAGGATTGCTATGAAGGTTGGTATAGGGCAGGACAGCCACAGGTTTGATTTCGAAAATAAAGTTAAAAAACTCATTCTCGGCGGTGTTGTGTTCGAAGGCCATGCTCCGCTGGACGGAAACAGCGATGCCGATGTTGTGCTGCATTCAATCACTAATGCAATATCCGGTGTCACCTGTGTGAACATACTGGGAAAAATCAGCGACGACCTTTGCCTGAAACAGGGTATAACCGACAGCTCGGTATACCTGAAGGAAGCCTTGAAATATCTTGAAGGCAGCAAAATCGTACATGTTTCCATTTCAATGGAATGCCTTACCCCAAAGATAACTCCAAAAATACCTGCTATGCGTAAAAGTGTCGCAAGGCTCCTGGATATACCGGAAAACTGTGTGGGAATAACCGCAACTACGGGGGAGGGTCTGACACAGTTCGGGCAGGGCAAGGGTATCCAGGTTTTCAGCTGTGTCACCGTAGTTTAGTGCTTAATGACATGAAAAAAGCTTCTTTGCTTTACCACTCTTCTATATTTGACAATCTGATCCTGCCATCCTCATCGGACCGCAAAGTATAACACCAGTTAAAGCTTTTATTGACATAATCTTCATCAATTATATTGGATTCATATGACAGCATACTGTTTTTCATCTCTTCTGCTGCAGCTTCCAAGACACCTCCCAGGATATTGGCCTTGCTGGTTAGCATATCCTTGCCAATAGAATTCCAAAAAGCTCCTTCTGTATCCACACTGTCCATAATCTGCCCGAAGGGGATCTCAAAGGCAGGTAATCCGGCTTCCCTGCCCGCATTCTTCCGGTCCGGGTTGCACTGTCTGGTTCAATCGGCTTCATTCGCAATGGCTTCAGCCATTATCAAGTCTTCGCGTGTAGTAATCTTTATGTTGTCATATCCGCCCATGACCAGCTTGACTTTTCCCCCGGATTGCTCAACCAGTGTCGCGTCATCAGTCCCTGTAAAGCCTTTTTCCAGCGCCTTTCTGTGTGCATCCATTATAATTTCATACTTGAAGGTCTGCGGTGTCTGCATTGCCCACAGGGAGCTGCGGTCAAGCGTCTCAACTACAAAATGGCCCTTATCCGCCATTTTGACAGTATCCTTGACAGGTACTGCTACGCAGGAGGCTCCGTATTCCCGGGCGGCATCAATACTGGCGATTATACTGGCAGCTTTGATGAAGGGTCTGGCTCCATCATGTATGAGTACTATGGAGCACTCACCGTGCACTTCCCTAAGACCGTTATACACCGAATTCTGCCTTTCGCTGCCTCCGGCCACAATTGCGCTGACCTTTGTATATTTGTAAAAGTCGACTATATTCTGTTTGCAGTAGAGAATGTCCTGCTGATTGACGACAAGAACAATCTCATCAATGCAGGCACAGTCCTGAAACACCTGCAGGGTTCTGGCCAGAACCTGTTTACCCGCAATTTCTATGTACTGCTTGTTCATATCCATATTCATGCGAGATCCCCTGCCCGCAGCAACAACAACTGCACTCACATACATATCCTTCTGTTTTTTCATTTGTATCCCTCCTTACTGTTCCCCGGACATTTAAAAAAACTGCTTCATCTGCAGTTTATTACGACCTTATTGCACCATTAATTTGTGTCGAATCTATAACCTTAATATCTGCTTGTATAATTTTTTCTATAATAACAAAATAATGCAGGGTATCAACCTGTTCTGCCCATCTGACCCTTCATTCTTGCAAAAATCATTCTTCCTGCCGCAGTTTGAAGCACACTGGTCACTATGACGCCCACATTTTCTCCGATATGCTTCCTGCCCCCTTCAACGACAATCATGGTTCCGTCATCCATGTAGCCTATCCCCTGGCCATTCTCCTTGCCATCCTTCATTACCTGCACCGACATTTCTTCACCCGGAAGAACAACGGGCTTCACTGCATTAGCAAGTTCATTGATATTCAGAACAGCAACCTCCTGGAAGCTTGCTACCTTGTTAAGATTGTAATCAATGGTAATTATACCGCAACCAAGCCTTTTGGCTGCTATAAGCAATTTATCGTCAACCTCACTGCCTTCCGATACCTGTATATTCTCTATACTTACAGGATATTTCAGCTCTTTCTGCAGTATATTCAGAATATCAAGTCCTCTTCTGCCCCGGTTGCGCTTCAGTGTATCCGATGAATCGGCAATCTTTCTCAATTCCTCAAGTACAAAGCCCGGTATTATCAAATCTCCCTCAAGGAACCCTGTCTTGCAAATATCAACTATCCTTCCGTCAATTATCACACTGGTATCAAGGAGCTTCCTTCCAGCTCCTTCTTTGTTATTCCTTAAGCTTCCTTTTTTATCCTTGACTGCTTCAAAAAGATCATCATTCTTTTTCCCTGCAGCAATTCCTATCCCCAGACAGCCAAGCAGAATGTTTGCCATTATTGCCAGCGGAACGCCTATGATATTAACCTTGCTTATTGGGATTGCTATGAGATTGGCGATAATAAGGCCTGCTATCAAGCCGACTGCACTTAGCAGAAGTTCATAAAGCGTCATTTTTTGTATTATGGATTCCATAACATCGAGCAGTTCAAGAACAGACTTGATAATACGATTTGCAGCAGCATAGAAAACAAATGCCATAAAAATGGAAAGAATAATGAAAACTGCAATTTTTAAGTTATATTGCAGCATGATATTCTGAGTGGAAAAAAGGGCTCTTGTCAATGTAAAGCCGGTGACAGCTCCAATAACTGAAAAGGAGGCTTTGATTACATTATTCAACACAATACCTGTCTCCCCTGATGACGGCCACCTTTCTGCCACCTGTCCGGCATGGCATGTCCCGGTTGCATTGGCAAAACCGGAGACATAAAAAGCGGTTAAAACCGGCCATCATTATAATACATACCAGATATATAAATATATTAAGGCTAAGAAAACTGAATTAAAAGACATAGTTCAACCAGCATGGTCGGAAGTTTTATATAGGATTAACAAGCTCTAACTATATGATTTATATTCTCAAAACATCGTTGATGATACTCTCGATTTCAAATGGATTCATGTTTTTAGCCAATACCAGCTCGCTGACCAAAATCTGCTTGGCGCTGTTAAGCATTTTTCTTTCACCTGTGGACAACCCCTTGTCCTTTTCTCTGAGCATCAGTGACCGCACAACATCTGCTACCTCGAAAATATCTCCACTCTTGATTTTTACCATATTCTCACGGTACCTCTTGTTCCAGTTGCTGTTCACATTTATGCTGTGCTCTCCGAGAATATCAAACACCTTGTCCACCTGCTGCTTGTCTATAATCTCTCTTATTCCTATGTCACCGATATTACCGGTTGGAATCATTACTTTCATGTCGCCCACAGGCATTTTGACTACGTAATAGTTCTGTTTTTGCCCAAGTATCTCCCTCTCCTCGATGGATTCTATGACTCCTGCTCCGTGCATAGGATATACGATCTTATCCCCGACATTAAACATAAAATTGCCCACCACCCGTAACCAGTAATAAATTTATACAAATACAGAACCCTATAAAGAGATTACTGGGTAAAGGTACGAATTTTTGCTGTCGTGTGATGTGTAAAGCAAACAGAGGTCTTGTCCCAGAACATCTTTATCCTAGTCTTTTGTGCTTATAATTTACGATTTATGTCTAAGCTAAGGATGCTGATTTCAAATAGCGAATTGAAGCATTTCACGATTTGAAATCAGCTTAAGATTAATCATAAATCATATAGTTCACTGCTTTAATGCAAAGCGTTCACATGCTGTCAGGTCCATCCACAAATAAAACTTCCCCGATTCATACCACCCCAAAAACAGCCCGGCAGTTATCTCTTCAATCTGGAAGTTTTAATCATTGCTATTATTATAGCTGCAACATGACAAAAAAATTTGCAGTGGCTGGATACCCGGCAAATTTTGCTGCATGTTCATAGTATACTACAAAGGAATTTTAATGTCAAAAGGAATAATTTTAACATCTGCTTCATTCAATTGTCAACAGTTAATTTTTCATCATATCTCATATTTTTACCTGACTTGATGGAGCCCCAAAAAATAAGGCATTTATGTTGTCTTCTTCCAAACTCTCCCTTATTTGCCGCCAAAGCCGTCAGGATTGTTTACATGCCAGTTCCACGCAGTTTCAATTATCTTTCCTATATCTGCATACCTGGGTTTCCATCCCAGCTCTTCGACCGCCCTGGAAGAGGATGCCACCAATATATCAGGATCACCGGGCCTTCTTGGTGCATCTACCACTTTAATCTGTCTTCCTGTGACTTCACGGGCAATATTTATTACCTCCCTGTTGGAGAAGCCCTTTCCATTACCCAGGTTGTACACATTGCTGCCGCCGCCTTTTCTGAGGCTTTCAAGCGCAAGTATGTGTGCCTGTGCCAAATCGGTTACATGAATATAATCCCTTATGCAGCTGCCGTCCGGTGTCTTGTAGTCATTTCCGAAAAGCTTGATATCCTCACGCTTTCCGGCTGCTACCTGTAAAATTATAGGTATCAGATGTGTTTCCGGAGAATGGTCCTCTCCTATTTTTC
>CALMWN010000254.1 GCA_937873555.1 uncultured Clostridia bacterium | reverse complement strand
GAAGCAGGTTCATGCTTACTGCCACATTCATCACTCCTGCAACCGACGTCCAAAGAAAATCCTTAAGCTCCATCCGGAAGTCACCCTTGACCAGTATGAAAGCAAGCAGCACCAGACCTCCCACAAAAAAACGTATGAAGTTGATTTGAAACGGATCTATCTTTCCAATCAGTGTCTTGCTTACAACCTCATATGTACTGAAAAGAACAACCGTATTCAAGAGACATAAATATCCGAACCGGGAATTATTCAAGCTGACCTCCACGTGCCTGTGTAGTGTGAAAAAAGCAGCCATTTTGAATAGCTGCCTGTTATACTGTCATACTTCAATCTCATTGACGCCTTTAAATTCAATCCTGTCTCCGGAGAATACAACCATCATATACTTGAAGTCCTTGTATTCCTTTTTGCTCTCATCCGTCACTTTTATGTAAAGTAATACATTGCTTTTTATATCTATAAGCACTCTGTCGAATATGTCATTCTGCATAACCCGGATTATTGTGCCGATATTGGTCATCGGAGAATGCGCTGTCCTGCTTTCGACTATCACAGGTATCTTGTTGTTTTTATCCGGGCTCAGCATTTCAATATGTATGCTTCCGGGTTCAAAAAGGCTTTCGGTGGGATACAGCAAATCCCTTTCATAAACTGAATTAAAACTCATAACAGTGACCTCCCTTGTATACGGTATTCTACTTAAAGACAACAGTTTATATTTACCATATCATTAAAAGGACTTCCCGTAAAGGCTTTTATATACCGAGTGGTAATTTTTCACCCTCTTCAAATACTTGTCGGTCTCTTTAAACGGTATCTTTTCCAGATTGTCTCCGGAATTGCTGTAGCTTTGGTCCCTGAGCCACTCGCTAACCCTCCCGCTGCCGCTGTTGTAGGCTGTGATAACCAGCTCGAGATTGTTGTTGAATTGCTTCATCAGCCTTCCAATATACCAGCAGCCGATCTCTATATTGGTTTCAGGGTCGTAAAGGTCAGCCGCCTCAAACTTACCCATCTTGAGATCCCTTGCACCCCATGCCCCGGTCCTCTCTGTTATCTGCATCAGCCCTATGGCGTTCCTGTGAGAGGTTGCATTGGGATCAAAGCTGCTCTCTGCCTTGATTATTGCAAATACCAGGTATGGGTCGACACCGTACCGGCTTGAATATTTATAAACGTACTCTTTGTATTTGACCGGATATGCAATTCTTAAAACTGTTGTTGCATTGTCTATTATAATTACAATAGACACTAAAGTTACAAACATTATAATATAAAATTTCAGCCTGGCTTTTAAGGTATTAATCAAAAAATATCACCTGTGATTCCTATAGAATAGATCCCTTACCTTCACGCCTAGTTCATCGATTTCTCCGTTGTTTACCAGTACCTCGTCGGCAATTTTCATGTAGTCCGTGTCGCTCATCTGTGAATTCATCCTGCTCAAAGCCTCGTCATATGAAAACCCGCTTCTTTCGACTATCCTGTGAAGCCTAACGTCCCTGTCTGCGACAACCACCCACACTTCATCCACTATATCCAGAAACCCGTGTTTTACAGGGATGGGAACGTCAACTACGATAGTATCCACAAAGCCGCCCTCTTTTGCAGCTTCGATGTTTCGGATTATCCTCTCCTCTATATATTTATGAGTGATGCTGTTCAATACTTCCAGTTTTTTAGCATCTTTAAATACAATTTTGCCCAGCTTCCTCCTGTCAAGTTCACCGTTTTCATCCAGTATGCATTCCCCAAAATACCCGGCCAGCTCATGAAGTGCATCCTGGCCTTTTTTAACAACCTCCCTTGCCAGCTTGTCGGCATCGATAACGTATGCCCCCAAATCGGAAAGTATTGCTGCTACAGTACTTTTTCCACTTCCGGTCCCGCCGGTTACGCCAATAATCCGCAATATCTTCACCTGCACTTTCACCAGCCGTTTCC
>CALMWN010000253.1 GCA_937873555.1 uncultured Clostridia bacterium | reverse complement strand
CTTCATTTTTTCCTTTGCAAGCTCCATGGGGTCGTTTATTTTGTCCCATGGTCTCAGCGCTGTTCCCGGGCCGAAAGGGTCTCCGCCGGTTCCCATATATGTATGCCAGTAAGCTACTGCAAACCTCAAATGTTCCTTCATGGTTTTCCCGCCTACAACCTCATCCGGATTATAGTATCTGAAAGCAAGCGGATTATCTGAACCCTCACCCTCAAACTTGATTTTTTGAATGTCTTTAAAATATTCGCTCATAAATTTATCCTCCATATATTTATTTAATTGCTTTTCTACCTGCCGAAAATAGCTTTCAGCGGTATAATTGCAGCACCCAGGGCGGAAACCTTCTCGCCCGCCTCGGATGCCATAATTTCAACCTTTGCTGCCGAAGCTTTCAATGCCTTGTTTTCTACCACACCCTTGACTACATCCAGCACAAGATCCGCGTACTTGATAAAATCCTTTCCTATTACAATCCTTGAAGGATTCAGGGTATTGACAATATTTGATATGGCTATACCAAGATACCTTGCTGCCTCGTTCAAAATGCTTTTCGCTGCATCATCCCCTGCTCTTGCGGCATCTACTACAGAGTCTATTGTTATGTCCTCTGCAATCTCTATCCCGCTCAGGCTTGATGCCGTTCCTTGCTTTACAAGCCTTACAGCTCTTTCGACCAGACGGCTTGTGGCTGCAAAAGTCTCAAGGCAGCCATAATTTCCGCATCCGCATTTCTGCCCGTTCTCGTCAACCGTTATATGGCCTATTTCTCCGGCATTCCCACCTGAACCCCTGTACAGGTTTCCATCTATGTATATGCCTGCCCCCACACCTGACTTCACGTTTATACAAATGAAGTTCCTTATGCCCTGGCAGCTGCCTATCCAGTTTTCACATATTGCTGACGCCATGGCCTCGTTTTCCACAAATACCGGAATTCCTTCAAATTCTTTAAAGTATTGCCTTATATCTGCGTTTTCCCAGCCAAGGTTGGGAGCCAGTATAACATTACGGCTGTCGACGTCCACCATGCCGGCTACTGAAATCCCTATTCCCAGAAGTTTATCGGTTCCAATGGAAAAGTTCCTCAGTACGGCAGATATGCTGCCGCTTATGGTATTCATGACCGCTTCAACCGAGATATCCCCTCCCAGTTGTATCGAGCCTTCATGTATTATGCTTCCGGTAATATCAACAAGCATGATATTGACATAATTGACATCAAGGTCCACTCCAATAGAATAAAAGGAGCGGGGTTTGAGTTCAATCATTACGGGCCTTCTGCCCCCTCTTGACTCCCCTGTCCCGGTTTCATGTATATAGCCGTCCTGCAGCAGACCCGATACTATAATGCCAATGGCTGTCGGTGAAAGACCTGTGATTTTCGAAAGCTCCGCCTTGGAAATAGACCTGTGAATTCTTATCAAGTCCAGAATAACAGCCTGGTTTAATTCCTTCAAGTATTTATTGTTTCCAGTGCTTCTCCCTGTCATAACATCTCCGCCAGATCTGCAAAATCCTTTTTCAATGAATTGTACAATCTTCCATACATTCCATAAATCCTTGAATACTTTTCATTCAGTTTCATATCCGGATCCTGTACGTTCTTGACTTTTATTGTCGCTTCACATGCCTGTGCCACGCTGGAATACAATCCTGTACCCACGCCCGCCAGAAGAGCGACTCCGAGGGCCGGACCCTCGCTTGAATTGATTGTTGTTATGGCAGTACCAAAAACATCCGCCTGCATCTGCCTCCACAGCCTGCTTTTGCCTCCTCCTCCGGAAGCCCTTATCTCAGTGATGTCCACACCCATTTCCCTGATGATTTCCAGGCAGTCTTTCAGACTGTAAACAACACCCTCCATGACGGCTCTCAACATATCCTGCTTCTGATGCTTTGCAGATAATCCAAAGAAAACACCCTTGGCATATGGATCAAGATGGGGAGTCCTCTCACCCATCATGTAGGGAAGGTAAATCAATCCGCTGCAGCCTGCACTGACTTTTTCAGCTTCCTGGTCCAGAAGTACATATGGGTCGATTTCCATCAACTCTGCAGTACGTTTTTCCTCTATGCAGAAATTGTCCCTGAACCATTTAAGAGATAGTCCCGCTGCCTGCGTTACGCCCATGATGTGCCACGTATCGGGAACAGCATGGCAAAAGGTATGCACTCTTCCTTTGGGATCTATGCTTACCTTGTCGGTATAGGCAAAAACAACGCCTGAAGTTCCTATGGTCGAAGAAATTACTCCGGATTTTACAATACCGTTTCCTACGGCACCAGCCGCCTGATCCCCTGCTCCTCCTGCTACAGGAGTTCCAACCTTGAGGCCTGTCAGCCCGGATGCAAATTTGTTGACTTTTCCACTCACTTCATAGGATTCGTACAGATCTGCAAGAAGTGACCTGTCTATGCCCAGCTTTCCAAGAACCTCATCGCTCCACTTCCTCTTGGGAACATCCATGAGCTGCATTCCGCTTGCATCTGAAACTTCGGTTGCAAATTCCCCTGTGAGCTTGAACCTGATGTAATCCTTGGGAAGTAAGACCTTACAGGTCTTTTCGAATATTTGCGGTTCGTTGTTCTTTATCCACATGATCTTGGAAGCGGTAAATCCGGTAAGTGCAGGATTGGCCGTTATCTGTATCAGTCTCTCCCTGCCGACAAGAGAGGTGATCTGTTCACATTCGGCAGAACTTCTCTGGTCGCACCAAATGATTGCTTTGCGGAGCACATTGCCGTCCTTGTCAAGCAATACCGCCCCGTGCATCTGTCCGGACAGGCCCACGCCCTTCACTTCTTCAACTTTGATCCCGCTTTTTGACAGTACCTGCCGTATGGTTTCACATACCGCTTTCCACCAATCCTCCGGGTCCTGTTCCGCCCAACCTATATGGGGCTGATACAGGGGATATTCGCTCACTGCACTGGCAACAGTGCTTCCGAGTTCATCAAAAAGTACGGTTTTCGTGCCTGAAGTTCCGATATCAATTCCCAGTAAATATGCCATCAAACACACCTGCTTTCATATTACTTTATAATATAACATTATAAAGTATAACAAATTATAGCTAAACAATCAATATTTCCAACAAAATGTATTATACTTTATAATATATGGTTAATATTTGTTGCCCGAAATATGTATACCTCAAAAAAATATCCCCAAAGGCAGACAATAAATAAGTCTGCCTTTGGGGATATTTTTTTCAGTTCACTACATACTTTTTTTATAACGTTACAGGCCTTGCGAAGCGCCGGTATTATTTCCAGCCATATTGGCGCCCTTGTGCGGGGTCAGATCGTAAAGTGTAGCGCCACCGCCCATCCTGTCCCCGAATTGTCTTCCACCGTCCTGATCATTTGTACTGCCTGTCGCCGCCGTATCTGACCACTGATTGGAGGAAACTACTGTTCCATGCTCTTTGACCCAGCTGGATATATCAGACTGTGAGCCCATTCCGCCGCCCATTCCCTGCACAAGAAAATATCTGACTTCTCCGTCATTCACCATTTTCTGAAGTTTATCCACCGTCAGTATCGGGTCGGAACCCAGAAATCCTCCTACTGCCATTACAGGTTCTCCTGTCTGCAATATGATAGGTGCAGCGGAGTTTGCGTTCGAAACTGCGACAAGGTATTTCGCATCCTGCTTGTTATTCATAAGGAAGCTTATCAGTTTTGAAGATGCCGTATTTTCCGGAGGCTGTCCCATACCGT
>CALMWN010000252.1 GCA_937873555.1 uncultured Clostridia bacterium | reverse complement strand
CCTGAAGACATCACCTTATGCAAGTGATTCGGTGGTGATAATTGTCGGTTTGACTGGAAAGATAAGAGGTCAGGCAATATTCACGATGAGTAAATCTGTTGCAATGAATATCGCTTCCGCCATGATGGGTGGTATGCCCGTAAACGATCTGGATGAAATATCGAAAA
The DNA here is from genome assembly GCA_937873555.1 of uncultured Clostridia bacterium. Lineage (GTDB taxonomy): Bacteria > Bacillota > Clostridia > Acetivibrionales > CALMWN01 > CALMWN01. The sequence continues at coordinate 6,590 of CALMWN010000252.1, read as the reverse complement.
GTGCAATCTCTGAGATGACCAACATGATACTGGGGAATACGGCTACCATACTGTATAATAAGGGTGTGGGAATAGAGATAACCCCACCGTCGTTTTTAATGGGAGACAATCTTCAGATATCTCCGACCAAGATGAAAACCATTTGCGTACCGATAATAATCAGCGAAGGGAATGCAATGGACATAGATATTTCTGTTGCAGATTAGAGAAGGCATTTGAGCATATAATAAAAAGTACAGCATAAAGGGTGGTTTATGAAGCCATCCTTTTCTTCATGTAAAAATGAATATGATCTGTATAATTTTAATTAGAGTCTTTAGAAAATAATGTTTTGTGGTATTATATATAATGGATATTCAATGGAAGAGCCATCCAGCCGGCGGATTGATATCTTACCATAAATACCGGACAATGAAGTATGTGGGTTATCACGGCAGGGAGGTAGGAAATTGCCTGTAAATGTTGTACTGGTTGAACCTGAAATACCCCAAAACACGGGGAATATTGTGAGGACATGTGCTGCCATAGGTGCAAATCTCCATTTGGTAAGGCCGTTGGGATTTTCCGTGGAGGACAGGTATCTGAAAAGGGCAGGACTGGACTATTGGAATGAGGTCAATATCAAATACTATGACAGCTTTGAAGAGCTAAGAAAAGTAAACAGTCCGGACACTTTTTTTTATGCCTCGACAAAAGCTTCCAGGAATTATACGGAGGTTGACTATCCTGAAGGGTGCTTCCTGGTTTTCGGAAAGGAAACAGCCGGACTTCCGGAGCAGCTTCTCAGGGAAAACCTGGAATGGTGCATACGAATACCTATGAAGAAGGATATAAGGTCTCTGAACCTGTCAAATTCTGTTGCGATTGTGGTATTTGAAGCTTTAAGACAGCATGGATTTGCAGGACTGGAACTTGAAGGCAAACTTGGGAATGGTAAATGAGTTGAATAAGAAACTTAATTCAGCTCATGTAATTATAATAAAAAACTGAGGTGATATTATGGTAAAAAGGGACAGGATTGTAGATGAATTCATAGAGCTTGTGAAGATAGACAGCCTGACCCGCCAGGAACGTGAAATGGCGGACAGGCTTAAAGAAAAGCTGCAGAGTATGGGCCTGGATGTTTATGAGGATGATGCGGGTGAGAAAATCGGAGGGAACTCCGGAAATCTCATTTGCACGTTGCAGGGTGAGAAAAATGCACCTCCGATCCTTTTAATGGCGCATATGGATACCGTCGTACCGGGAATCGGGAAAAAACCTGTTGTGCAGGGGAATATCATCAAATCTGACGGAACCACAATCCTCGGGGGTGATGATGTCGCAGGTATAGAATCCATACTCGAGGCAATCAGGGTGTTGCAGGAAGATAAAATCCCTCATGGGGATGTTCAGATAGCATTTACAATTGCAGAGGAAGGCGGCTTGTTTGGAGCCAAGAATCTTGACTACAGCAGAATAACCGCAAAATACGGCTTTGTAATGGACAGTGGCGGAAGTATCGGAACTGTGGCTGTAAAAGCACCAAGTCAGAACAAAATAGATATTATAGTAAAAGGAAAGGCTGCACATGCGGGAATGGAACCTGAAAAAGGGATCAATGCGATTTCGCTGGCTTCCGAAGCAATTTCCAATATGAAGCTGGGCAGGATAGACAGCGAGACTACAGCCAATATAGGCATAATCAACGGAGGCCTCGCTACAAATATAATCTGTGACAGGGTTGAACTGAAGGCAGAGGCAAGAAGCAGGGATGAAGGCAAGCTTGAGGAACAGACAGCTCATATGAAGGAATGCTTTGAAAAGGCTGCTAAAAAGTTCGGAGGAAGTGTGGAATTCAAAGCTGAACTTATGTATCCTTCATTTAATATAGGCGAAAATGAGCAAATCATAAAAATACTTGAAAAGGCTGCCAGGAACTGCGGACTTCCATTGGTCCTGGAAGCGACAGGAGGCGGCAGCGATACCAATATTATCAACGGGAAGGGAATACAGGCGGTTGATATGGCAATTGGCATGGAAAAGGTACACAGCGTGGAGGAACAGATTTGCATCGATGATATTGTCAAAGCAGCTGAGTTTCTGGTGGAAATAGTTAAAGCAGTGGAATAAAATGCTGACGGCCAGTCCGGTAAAAGCTACGATTCGGATTATCGAGGAGGGTTATGCATAATGAAAAAAATAGGTGTACTGACAGGCGGCGGGGATTGTCCCGGATTGAACACAGTGCTGAGAGCTGTGGTCAAGACTGCCATGGTGAAGTACGGTTATGAGGTAACAGGCTTCAAGGATGGGTACAGGGGCCTTGTCATGAATGAATACATCAGGTTCAAGTCTGGTGATGTATCGGGCATACTTGACAAGGGCGGTACGATTTTAGGAACATCGAACAAGGACAATCCTTTTAATTTCAGGGTGGAAACTGACGGCAGGGTTGAGTATAAAGACATGTCCGACAGGGTTATGGAAAACGTGAAGATGCACGGGATAGACTGTATGGTGCTTATAGGAGGGGATGGGACCCTGACAAGTGCCAGGGATTTCGCCAGAAAAGGCATGAAGGTTGTCGGCGTTCCGAAAACTATTGACAATGATCTTTCAGCCACCGATACGACCTTCGGGTTTATGACTGCAGTAGAAACTGCCACTGATGCTATTGACAAGCTGCATTCCACTGCCGAGTCACATCACAGGGTGATGATACTTGAAGTGATGGGAAGATATGCAGGCTGGATTGCATTGGAGTCAGGTATTGCAGGTGGAGCGGATGTTATACTCATACCGGAAATACCATATGATATGAATAAGGTGGCACAGAAAATAACCGAGAGGAAAAATGCAGGAAAAAGCTTCAGTATTGTGGTTGCTGCCGAAGGAGCGAAATCTCTTACGGGCGATATGGTTGTGAGCAAGATCATGAGCGACAGCCCGGACCCCATAAGGCTTGGCGGTATAGGAAACAAGATTGCCGGTGAGATAGAAGAGCTGACAGGTATAGAGACCCGGGTTACCGTGCTTGGACACTTGCAGAGAGGTGGAAGGCCGGTTCCTTATGACAGGATATTATCAACCAGATATGGTGTGGAAGCAGTTGAAATGATAAACAAGGGCCTCTCCGGGAAAATGGTGAGTCTTCAGGGCAATGAAATAACCTCTGTGTCGCTTGAGAATGCTGTTGGAAAGCTTAAGACGGTTCCACCCGACGGCGAACTCGTCAGAATTGCAAAAAGTGTCGGAGTTGGCTTTGGAGACTGAAACAGCCGGTATGAAACCGGGAACAATCAACCATTATATTGCACAGCAGGCAGCAAAGCACTTCAAAAATGTTATGCTGCCTGCACCGGTAGAATTTTAAAGGGGGAAATCATGCTGGACTTCGGAGAGATCTCCATAAACGACAAGGAATTGTTTGATAAATATATAATACAGGGCAACCCTCAGGAATCAGAATTGACATTTACCAACATGTTCATGTGGAGGAAATATTACAAATTCCGGTATGCTGTGACAGCCGGATTTCTGTGTGTTGTTTCTGCTCCGGAGCAGGGCACTCCTTTCGCATTTGCACCGATTGGCAGTGCGGGAAGGGATTCTTTTATTGAAGCTGTTGAAGAAATAAGGGAGGTTTTTAACCTTAAAGGGTGGAGCCTTGAGTTTAAAAGGGTTGGGGAAAACCGGCTGCCGTATTTTGAAGGGGTTTTGAATTTAAGCGGAAATCCGGTTTTGGATAGGGATAACAGTGATTATTTATATCTTGCTGAAGAGTTGACAAATTTGACCGGGAAAAGGTTTGACGGAAAGAGGAATCATATCAACAGGTTTAAGAGGAAACATGAATTTGAATATGTGAATATTGACGGCAGTAACCTGGAAGAATGCTTCAGAATAATGGATGAGTGGTGTGCTGAAAGAGATTGTGAGGAGCACAGGGGATTATACTGTGAGAAGCTTGCCAACTTTGAACTCCTGGAAAACTATGGAAGGCTTGGCTGCAGGGGAGCCCTGATACGTGTGGATGGAAAGTATGAAGCATTCACGGTGGGTGAAATGCTGAACGACGATACTGCAGTCATACACATAGAGAAGGCAAATGGAAGGGTACACGGGCTTTATACCTTGGTAAACCAGCAGTTCTGCGCCAATGAGTGGCAGAATGCCATGTACATCAACAGGGAGCAGGATTTGGGGATCGAGGGTTTAAGAAAAGCGAAACTCTCGTATAATCCTGTAAAAATTGTGAACAAATACACTATAAAATTTGCATAGATAGGAGCAGAATATCAGAATTTTTTTCCGTACATTTGAACAAAATAGTAGTACGGAATGCAGAATTTTGTGAGGCAATGACATTGTTAAAAAATTAATGATTTTAATTCTTTGCTATTGAAATTGAATTTGAAATAATATAAAATAAATGTGGTTTAGGATATCCTTAGATATGCTTACATAATTTACTGCATTATGCTAAAGGATAGTGCAAAAAAATTAGACTATTTTGCGCTATTAAATAAATTAATTCACAGGAGGCGATACAAATGGCAGTAAAAATTGGTATTAACGGTTTTGGACGTATAGGACGTCTGGTGTTCAGAGCAGCAATCGAGAACCCGAATGTTGAAGTTAAAGGTATTAACGACCCCTTTATTGATCTTGAGTACATGACATATATGTTAAGGTACGATTCAATACATGGTCAGTTCCAGGGTACAATAGCTACCAATAACGGCAAACTGGTTGTAAACGGTAAGGAAATTTCAGTATTCGCAAGCAAGGATCCCGCAGAAATTGATTGGAAGTCCTGTGGAGCAGAATACATAGTAGAATCGACAGGCGTATTTACAACTACTGAAAAAGCTTCAGCACACTTCAAAGGCGGAGCAAAGAAGGTAGTTATAAGCGCTCCTTCAAATGACGCTCCTATGTTTGTAATGGGCGTTAACAATGAAAAATACACCAAGGACATGACTGTTGTTTCAAATGCTTCATGTACAACAAACTGTCTTGCTCCTCTGGCAAAGGTTATCAATGATAATTTCGGTCTGGTTGAAGGCTTGATGACTACAGTACACGCTACAACAGCAACCCAGAAGACTGTAGACGGACCTTCAAACAAGGACTGGAGAGGCGGACGTGCTGCAGCCGGCAACATCATCCCTTCATCAACAGGTGCTGCAAAAGCTGTTGGAAAGGTTATTCCGGAGTTGAACGGCAAACTGACAGGTATGTCCTTCAGGGTTCCGACTCTTGACGTATCCGTTGTTGACCTGACCTGCCGCTTGGAAAAGCCTGCAACATACGATGAAATCAAAGCTGCTATGAAGAAGGCTTCGGAAAATGAACTGAAGGGTATACTCGGCTATACTGAAGATGAAGTTGTTTCCACAGATTTCATACATGATGCACGCACCTCGATATTCGATGCAAAAGCAGGTATTTCCCTGAACAGCAACTTCGTCAAGCTGGTTTCCTGGTATGACAACGAATGGGGTTATTCAAACAAGGTTGTTGACCTGATCTGCCATATGGCCAAGGTTGATGCAAAATAATATTTCCATAGAGCAAAGGGCTGACAGGTTTCTGCTGTCGGCTTTTTTGTTTTATGAGGCATTGTTAAAAATTAGATAACTTTTACATGTCCTATTGAAATAGCAGGTAAAAAGATGTAAAATGTAAGCGGTATTTTATACAAAATATTGTTGGAATCCAGCATTTCATAGTCGCAGGAAAATTGGAGCTTCTATGCTGCACTTGTGTCCAAACCTTTGAAAGTTATTCATAAACTGCTGTTTTGCGCGGCTTGGCAGCTTTTTATCAAGGTATAACACGTATTGGGTTTGGAGACAATGTTTACATACAATTTAAACCTGCGTCGGTTTTTTGTAATTAAATATTTTGCTGTTCAGGTATCCGGCTTGCAACGGTTTAGCCTGTTACATTAGAATAATGTTAGGAGAGTGGGTAAAATGGGAATGATGAACAAAAAGACAATCGAAGATATCGAAGTCAAGGGTAAAAAGGTCATAGTAAGGGTGGATTTCAATGTACCTCTGGATGAAAACAGGAACATTACCGACGATAACAGGATAGTTGGGGCTCTCCCCACAATAAAGTACCTGGTTGAAAAGGGTGCAAAGACAATACTGGTTTCGCATCTTGGAAGGCCCAAGAACGGTTTTGAGGATAAATACAGCATGAAACCGACCGCTGTACGTTTGGGAGAATTGCTGAAGAAGCCCGTGATAATGGCAAAGGATGTAATAGGAGAGGATGCTAAAGCAAAGGCTGCAGCCCTTAAGGACGGGGAAGTGCTTATGCTTGAGAACGTAAGATTCCATAAGGAAGAAGAGAAAAACGACCCTTCATTTGCAAAAGAACTTGCAAGTCTGGCGGAGATATATGTAAATGATGCTTTCGGAACAGCCCACAGGGCTCATGCATCGACAGCCGGACTGGCTGATTACCTTCCTGCCGTTTGCGGATTCCTTATAAAGAAGGAAATAGAATTCATGGGCAAAGCCCTTTCAAACCCGGCCCGGCCTTTTGTCTGTCTCTTATACACATCTCCGAGCCCACGAGACAGGCAGAAATCT
>CALMWN010000251.1 GCA_937873555.1 uncultured Clostridia bacterium | reverse complement strand
GTGCGCGATATAGTGCAGAAAAATTTTGCTGGAGTGCTTGAAGCAGCTAAAACCAAAAAACATAAAAGGATATGCGTGGCAGCCGCTCATGACGAAGACACCTTGCGTGTGGTTATCGAGGCAAAAAGACTTGGTCTGGCTTCTTCAACCCTGATTGGCGACAAGGAAAAAATGTGGCAGGTTGCCAGGAAACTTAATACCGATATTTCGGATTTTGAAATAATCAAGGAGCCTGACATAATCAAATCTGCAAGACTGGCTGTAGATATGGTTTCCAGCGGTCATGCAGATATACTCATGAAGGGCATAATGCAAACAGCTGACATAATGAGGGTGGTCCTCAATAAGGAAACCGGTTTGAGGGGCAGCGGTCTTTTGAGCCATGTAGGTATAATGGAGGTTCAAAGCTATGACAGGTTGATATTTATGTCCGATGCCGGCCTCAACATTGCCCCTGACCTGCAAAAAAAGGCGGCAATACTGCAAAATGCTGTAGATGCCTCCATAGCACTGGGAAATGAAAAACCGAATGTCGCGATCCTCTCTGCTTTAGAGCTTGTGAACCCGGATATTCCTTCAACACTGGATGCTGCTGCCCTGTGCAAGATGGCCGACAGAGGACAGATCAAAAACTGTGTTGTCGACGGACCCCTGGCACTTGACAACGCCATAAGCCTTATAGCTGCCAGACACAAGGGAATAAACAGTCCCGTAGCAGGTCAGACGGATGTTTTTATTGTCCCGAATATGGAAGCAGGCAATATTTTATACAAATCCCTTGTATTTTTCTCGGGAGCGAAAAGCTGTGGAATAATAATGGGTGCCAGGGTTCCCATGGTGGTGACTTCCAGGGCTGACTCCTTTGAATCCAAGCTCAATTCAATAGCTGTGGCAATGCTTGTAAGCAAATAATGCGTATGAGGTGTTTAAATGGCACAAAAAAGCAGATATATCCTGGTAATAAATCCAGGTTCAACATCAACCAAATTGGCAGTTTTTTCAGAAGAGACTCAGGTTTTTTCCAAAACAGCAAGGCATGCTGCCGAAGAATTGTCAAAATGCGGGTCAACAATGCAGCAGCTTCAATTACGGAAGGATGCAGTGCTTGCCGCACTTGCCGAATGGGATCTGCATGAAGGCAGATTTGCGGCGGTCATTGGAAGAGGCGGCCTTCTGAAGCCCCTTAAAAGCGGAACTTATTCCATAAACCAATGCATGCTCCAGGACCTCTCAAATTCACGTTATGGTGAACATGCAAGTAACCTGGGAGCTTTAATAGCTCATGAAATAGCCTCTCGGGGCAGCATACCGGCATACATCACAGATCCCGTGGTCGTAGACGAAATGGATGAAATCGCAAGAATAACCGGGGTCCCTGAAATCAAGAGGAAAAGTATCTTTCACGCATTGAACCATAAAGCGGTCGGAAGAAGAGCTGCAAAGGCGTTAGGAAAGGATTACATGGAAGCAAACCTTGTCATTGCACATCTCGGGGGTGGAATTACCGTGGCAGCTCACAGATTGGGCAGTGTAGTTGATGTCAACGACGGCCTTTTCGGAGATGGCCCCATGTCTGCCGAAAGAGCGGGCAGATTGCCTACCGGGCCATTGATTGACATGTGCTTTTCAGGGAGTTTGACCTTGAAGGATGTAAAAAGAAAACTTGTCGGTTTCGGAGGTCTTGCAGCATATTTCGGCACAAACGACGCTGTGGAAATCGAAAAGAGGATAGCTTCCGGGGACAGTAATGCGGAACTTGTCTACAAGGCATGCGCCTACCAGGTATCAAAGGACATAGCCTCATGCTGTGCCGTACTTGAAGGTGAAGTGGATGCAATCATCCTGACGGGCGGCCTTGCTCACAGTGATTTGCTCACAGGCTGGATTGCCAAAAGGGTTGGATTCCTTGCAAAAATAATGGTTTTTCCAGGGGAGGATGAGATGCTGGCAATGGCTGAAGCAGCCTGCAGGGTTTTACGGGGAGAAGAGCAGGTGCTGGAATATATATAGGCTTAAAACACGCTGCAGTCTTACAGGTCAAACCTCACCACAGCCAGATTGCGCGACCATAAATCGCATATTTATAATCAGGTCTGTCATCTGCACGTTTTGCTGCTTTCATCCATTGATTTCAACTGCGGAAATACCCTTGAAAGTCAGTTCCTTATCATTGAGCTTAACTTTTATGGCTGCTTCAGCGAATACCGGGCTCTTACCGAGCAGCATAAAAAGGCAAAAAATAACAGAACTAAGATTGGCCTCTTAATTTTCATTTACAATATTTTCCTTTAATTTAATGGGGTGTACTTGTTTTAATACATTCCCCATAATAAATCAAGAACTATTTTACAACATGGAAAAACCTCCCGCATATCTTACGGAAGGCTTTCGAAAAGTCCAAACATGATTCGGTTTTGGTTACAACCACTGCATATATTCCTGTTAGCTTGCATAAATCAGTTGTATATTACGTGACTTCAATGCCTAAAATACCGCTTACCCTGTTTACAAGCTCCTGCTTGGAAATGGGCTTTCTCAGATATCCTACCACTCCCATTTCCTTTGCTTTCAGCACATTATCCTTGAACGCATGCTCTGTCAGTATAAGTATGGGTATTCTTTGATAATTGATGTTTTTTTTTAGCTTGTCTATCAAATCCATACCATTTTCGTTCTTTAGGGTCAGATCCATAATAACCAGATCGACTGTTTTTCCATACTGCTCTATCATATTGAACATGCCGATTTCATTGGCAGCCTCTACAAGAGCGACCCCAATCTTCTCAAGTATCAATTTCACTTCATGCCTTACCGTATGTGAATCTTCAACGATTAATACTATATTCTCGTACATGTTGCCGGCACTCCACTTCATGAATAGTCAATTAATATTTATATTTCCAGCCCGTTCTCTTTAAAAAACAGTCCGATACTCTCTTCAGCGGAACTGATCATCCTGTCAATCATTTCAACATGCTTGTCTGCATCAGAGGTGTCATTGTTTTTCAGAAGCCGGTCAAATTTTTCTGTTTCATGAAAAACATCATTGATATATAAATTCGCCGATACACCTTTTATGTTATGCACAACTCTCTCAAGCATGTACCAGTCTTTCCTGTCCAGCAAACCTTTCAACTCGGAGACCTCATTCTTCATTTCTTCGAAATAACTGGAAAAAAGGCCTACCAAGTCTGCCAAATCAACTTCAAGTCCTTCCGAAAGCCCTTTGATGTCGTATTTACTTGCAATATTGCCCATCAATGTCCTCCTTTGTTGTACACCGCCCTATATTATCACACAACGAAACATAATTATCTTTAGATGATAAAAAAAAATATCAATTAATGCAACTTTTCTTCAACTTCATTATTATCTAAATTTATCCATTTTTCGAGCATTTCTTTTAAGTTTCTCACTCTTACAGGTTTACTGATATAATCATCCATTCCGGCAGCCATACACTTGTCCCTGTCACCTTCCATAGCATTTGCCGTCATAGCGATTATCGGTACATAATGGCCTGAAAAGTTCTCAGCTTTACGTATGGCACGAGTTGCCTCGAAGCCGTCCATAACGGGCATTTGGCAATCCATCAATACAATGGCGTATCTGGTCCTGGAGGCTTCCTCTACGGCTTCCCTGCCGTTCGAAACTACTTTCACAC
>CALMWN010000250.1 GCA_937873555.1 uncultured Clostridia bacterium | reverse complement strand
GCATTACAGGCTTGAACTTAACAGTTAAAATATAAACATGTTAACCTTCTAAGCAATGGTAAGCATCTAATGATTAGATATTGGATATTAAAGTTAAATTGAACCTATATCTTTTGTATATAGGTTTAATGGTCATAATGAAGTGCTTAGCTGTATTTTTAGAAATCAATAATATTAGTAAAAATAAGTGTTTAATGCTGGAGTAATAACATAGGAGCTAAAAAATGAACAAATTAGTAGACTGTGTAGGCGAAATGTGTCCGGTGCCTGTAGTAAAAGCACAAATTCAATATAAAAAGTTAAGTCTAGGGGATAGTATAACAATTATTACAGATCATAGCTGTACCTCTCAATCTCTCAAAGAAGCTTTCAAAAAGTTTGCCTGTGAGATAGATGTACAAGAAGAAAACGGTATGTGGGAGATAATCATTAAAAAAGTAGGCTAGCAGAAGGTTTTTCTCCCATAATTTCTTATATACGATATGAAATTTTTAATGTGGGGCTTAGAGGCCCTGCTTTTTTGATATATAGCACAAATTTCACAGGTAGGCGTTCCTTCTTGAATTGGTAAAGTCTTTAGCAAGTTCGTATGTAGTTCCTTCTTTACAGATGTATAAGGAATAATTGAAACACCATGATTTGCTACTACAGATGCTTTTATGGCCAATTCAAAATTTACAAACCAAACAACATTAAAACACCGTTTTTATAAAAAACAGAGGAGTATTCCCTCTATATTGTAGTCACTAGCTTCGTAATCTTAATAATATTTGCCGTAAATGCCGTCAGAAAAGATTGGGCTTTCATACTCCAAAGTCCAGTTCCATAAGTTTTATTCAGTCCATATCGATTTTTCAAATGCGAGTTTCGCTGTTCTATTTTCCAACGAACTTTATGTTTTTCTTTAAAATGCTCAGTTGTTTCAAAAGTTCGCTGTTCTTCAAAAATTTCATGATTTACGTTTTGTAAAATTTGTTTGTAGCCATCATTTGTATTGCCCAAGCACTCTTTTGCAAACGGGCATTTTTCGCAGTCCGCTCTATAAAAGCTATATCCAATAGTGCCATTTTTTCTAACTTTGTTTTTCTTCGCTAAACAACCGTTTTTGCATTCATATGTATCAGCGTCTTTATTAAATGATACATATTCGTCATTAAATTCTTTGCTACCCACATTTTCCTTAAGCTTTGAAATAATATTTATATTTTTATCGATACCAAATTTTAAAATGTCACTTGTAGAATATGCCTTATCTCCTGCAATATCATTCACTTCAACACCTGTTTCAAGTGTTTGATTTACTATGTTTTCAAATTCTTTGTTGTCTGCTGCAGTTCCATTTGTAACTGAAAGCCCTGTGATTATGCCTTCTTCAGTCATTGCGATATGGCTTTTGTATCCAAAGAAGTCGTTATCTTCGGATTTGTGTCCAATCTTTGCGTCTTCATCGTTTTCGCTTTTTAAATCCACCTTTAAAAGAGCATTAACCAATGCTTTTGTATAATCGATTTCTTCAAAAATATCATTTTCAACAGTAGGTTTTTCAGGGAATATATTGCTGATTTCATTTTGAGTACGATGAATTTCTTTACGAAGATTTTTAGTCATTTCACGTAATATCTGCGTAGGAGTCTGTGCTGTGTGCTTTGAACGAGAGTGTGTAGAATCAACAATTATCGTTTTACTTTTAATTATATTATTATCCAAAGCCTGCCTTACAGTTTCGTTTAGAAATTCCTGCAATTCCTCTTCAGTTATACGCATAGTACGGAATTTTGCAAGTAAAGAAGCATCTGGGACATCATCCTCAGGATCGAGCCCTAAAAAGAATTTGAATGCCATATCAGTTTGGCAACGTGAAATAACTTCGCGGTCTGAAAGATCATAAAGCAATTTTAAAAACAGAGTTTTAAGAATGAGTTCCGGTTCGTAAGCGGGGCGACCGAAATCTATGCAATAACATTTCTCCATAAGCTTATTTACAAAGGAAAAATCAATATTTTCAGCTATTTTGCGAAGCAAGTGATTCTTGGGAATAACAGTATCATATATGCCAGTGAAAGATGAAAATTTTAGTTGCTTATTCAAATTAAGCATTTGAAATCCTCCAAAAGTTTATACATGTATTATAGCATGAAACGCAGTAAAATCATACTTTTTATAGATTTTTTATAATATAATTTAGTTGTTTTTGGGGTTGTCATGCGGATGACTTTTTCAGCAGCTTCATACCAATCTATCAAATCCTTCGATGCTCCCCTTGAATATTGTGCTGAATTTGTGCAATAATGTATCCATGCGTTGCCTCCATATTTTTGTATTGTGAGAAATTAATTATATGTGTTGGCAACGCATTTTTCAATTATATGTTTGAATTATAGGTTTATTTTGGGTTGTGGGCGTAGCCCACTTTAGACTACAAAACAAAACAGTATAAGAAAATGGGATTTTTAAAATTTACTTTTTCTTATCCTGTTTTGTTTTAGAAGGTTAATTTAATTTGAATATTTTTTTGAATTTTAAGATATTTTAATTTGCTAATCTACAATTAAGCTTCCATTCATATATTTTTTAATCCAATAGTTTGACCTGACCTTAAAAATAGTTCTGTCAGGTTCTGTTTTCCATTTTCAAAATATGTCTCTGGAGCTTACTCCTGTATTTGACATGGCTCAATACTGTTCGATAAAACTCAATTAATGTGTTTCTTGTGTGATAAAATGCTTAATAAGTTCTAAAATACTCTTGCTTTTGCTATATGAATGCCCGATAACGGAGATATTGAATAAAGGAAATTCCTATCTAAATCTAAGAAGTTTTAAAGGCATAAGGTACTAACAGCTTGATGTTTCAAAAAAATACAGGTACAATCATAGTTAAAGTCATTTTTTTTATAGTGAGAAGGTATATGATAAATAAAGTTAATTATAGAAAAAACGAAGAGATTATTAATAATTCAGATGATATTAGCTTATCCATTATTGAGAATTCTCAAACGATAAAAGTTGAGCTGCACTGTCATTCTCATTTGAGTGATGGTGAATTGACGCCTGAACAATTGGCAGAGAAACTAAGTAAAGCAAGTGTTAAGTATGCTGCGCTTACAGACCATAATTCAATTGCAGGACTTGACACTTTCAAACATCAATTATCAAAATTTGGTATTGGATTCATATCAGGAATTGAGCTTACAACAATTCATAACAATATTCTAATCCATTTGTTGGCTTATGGATTCAATTCGAATAATAAAGAGTTGATTTCAAAACTTGAGGAAGTTAAATCCGTTAATGACGCTGATTCGCCTTTAGTCCCACGAGTCTCTTTAACCACAAAAGACGCAATCAACATTATTCATCAAGCCGGCGGTGTTACTATTTTAGCACATCCTTTTAAAACAGAGCCTAATTTTGTGAAGATTAGTAATATTATTTCTGAATTAAAAGAATTAGGACTAGATGGTGTTGAAGCGGTATATGCTTTTGATTCATTGGAAGAAAGAGATAAGATTTTAGATTTGGCACATAAAAAGGGATTAATCGTTTCTGCAGGTTCAGATTTTCATACATCAGATAAAGATATTGGAATAGATATAGATAATAAATATTGGAAGAACTTTAAAAATTCTATTTTAAAAAATTCTCATAGAAATCCAGGTATAAGTAATATATCTGCCGAAAAGGTAAATTCAAGAAGTAACATAAAATGGTTAGAATTTATTCTGAATATTTTTTTGCCGGCAGCAATGGCTTTAATTTTGTTTATAATAGCACTGTTCTTTATTCTATTACCATATTTTGAGCAATCACTTCTTGAAAGAAAACGCGATACTATTCAAGAACTTACAAAGGCTGCAATTGGGGTTTTAGATGAAGCGGCTTTTGAAGCTGAGAGTAGTCAGATTAATTTAGAGCATGCACAAGACTTGGCTAAAAAGCGAATTGAGGCAATGAGATACGGAAAAGATGGAAAAGAGTATTTTTGGTTGCAGGATACGACACCTAAAATTTTGATGCATCCATATAGACCAGATCTCAATAATAAAGACGTTTCAGAATTTAAAGATGCAAGAAATGTTAAAATATTTGTTGAATTTGTAAATTTGGTAAAAGAGAAAAACGAAGGCTTCATAAGCTATGTCTGGCAATGGAACGACAATAAAGACAGGTTAGAGGCAAAAGAATCATATATTAGATTATTTGAAAAATGGAATTGGATAATTGGAACCGGTATTTATGATACCGATGTTAAAGATGAAATTGCAACTTTGAGAAGTCATTTTATTAAAGTTTCACTCATAATAGTTGCCATGGTCTTAATACTATTATTGTATCTGGTTAAAAACGGGATGAAAATTGAGAAATCAAAATTAAGAGCTGAAGAATTATTACGTGAGTCAATTGAACGCTATCGTATTTTGACTGAAGCCGCAACCGAAGGTGCTTTATTTATATCAAAATCACGGTTGGTTTATGCAAACGCTGTTATGTATGAGTTGTTAGGTTGTGATGAATCACATTTGGGATTGCTTGAAATTGATGATATCTTTCCAGATGTTGAAGCTAATAGCATAATAAGAATATATTTACATAATGCCCATAGTGTCGAATCTATGCCAAGTTTTAGAGGTATAATTAATCGATGTGATGGCAGCCTGTTAAACTGTAATCTGACTTTAAAGTATGGAAATTCCAGATTGGGTGATGAATATATGGTACTTGTTAGAAGAATTATGGAAGGAAAAGAATATAACGAAAGAAAATTGGACTTAGAAAAGTTGCTGCGGTTACCAACCAAGATAGCTTCTGACATTGCCGAAGCTATTAGTAAAGCCAGGCAAATTAGTGATATTGTTATTATTTGTGGAAGAACGCAAGAACTGGTTCAGTCACTGTTAGAAAGCTCTGCATCAGCTACTGAAATTACCAGAATGCTTTCAACAGTGACAGATGCTGCAACAAAAAAACTGATAAGTATTGCAATAAATGAGATAGGTACACCCCCGACTGACTTTGTATTCTTAGCTTTAGGAAGTCATGGAAGAGAATCGCAAACTCTTTATAGCGACCAAGACAATGCTATTATTTATAGAATGAATGATGAAACAGACAAAGAAAAAGTTTCGAAATATTTCCAATTGCTTGCTAATATAGTTTGTGACGGCTTGGCATTGACCGGATATAGAAAATGTGATGGACAGAAGATGGCTAATAATTCTAAATGGTGCCAACCTTTACAAGTATGGAAGAAATATTTTGAAGGCTGGATAAAAAATTCATATCCCGAAGATATTATGGAACTAAGTGTTTTTTTCGATTTTAGAGCAGTATTCGGAGATTTTGAATTGGAAAAGGAGCTTAGAAGCTATCTAAATTCAGAATTAATCCAGTCACCTCAATTCATTGTGCAACTTGCGAAAAATGCACTGTCTTTTAATCCGCCTATACGACTATTTGGAAATATAGTAACAACAGGTGGGAAAGAACATCCAGGCTGTCTGGATATTAAAGCTCCAAATCTAGCCATTGTAAGTTTTATCAGACTTTATGCATTAAGACATGGTATATTGGAAACAAATACAATAGCCCGTTTAGATGCAATAACAAGAATGGGTATAGTATTAGATTCAACTCGAAGAGATATTATAACTGCATATGAAGCATTACTAAGATTGAGATTATGGAATCAGGCTATGGCAATACAAAATAATCAAGAATTAAGTAACTGGATTGCACCCGGTAATCTTGGACATATTGAAGAGGTTATTCTAAAAGAATGTTTTAAAGAAATAGAATTGCTGCAAGGTCGAATTCAAAGAGATTTTTTTGGTGGGAATAATATTTTTTAATGAATTTTTCAAATTAAAAAAGACCGTATAGTTATATCTATGCGGTCTTTTGTCATATTTAATCAAGCTTGTTTGACTTTCTCGTCTTTTTTAGTAGTTAAAGAAACAATAATTAATGTAATAAAGCTTACCGGTACTGAAATAATTGCAGGGTTATTAAATGGTACTGGAGCAACCGCTGTTGTGTGGTAAACATCTGAAAATGCCGTTGGAGATAATAAAAGTAATCCAAGTGATGAGAATAATCCAACAAATATTGAAGCTGCCACACCTTTTGCTGTGGTTCTTTTCCAGAAAAGAATCATAATTATTGCCGGTAGATTTGCAGATGCTGCAACTGCAAATGCCCATCCCACCAAGAATGAAACATTCACTCCTTTAAACATCATTCCAAGGATTATGGCTATAATACCTACTCCAACCGCAGATAGTTTTCCCGCTAAAACCTTTTTGCTTTCTGATAGCTTCATATTTAGAAATCTATCCATAAAGTCATGTGCAACAGCACCTGATGAAGCAACAATAAGTCCGCTTACCGTACCAAGTACTGTGGCAAAGGCTATGGCTGATATAATGGCAAAGATTGCAATCCCAAATGATTTTGCCAGAAGAGGTGCCGACATGTTATCGTTGCCTAAGTCAAGAACACCATTTGTCATAGCTCCTAGCCCCATAAAAAGTGTTAATACATAGAACAATCCAATAGCAGCAATAGCAACTATTGTTGATTTTCTTGCGGCTGCAGGGTTTGGAACTGTATAATACCTGATTAAGATATGTGGGAGTGAAGCTGTTCCTAAGAACAAAGCCAGCATAAGTGAAACAAAGTCTACCTGACCAATTGGAGTGTTTAGCTTGTATTTAAGTCCAGGCTTAATAATATCAGCTCCGATGGTTGGATTTTGATAGTATATCTTTATAGATGTCTTACCATCCTTAATAATTGTACTGCCCCAACGAAGCACTGTTCCTTTTTTAAT
>CALMWN010000249.1 GCA_937873555.1 uncultured Clostridia bacterium | reverse complement strand
GCATGCCACATAATCTGCCTTGTTGATAAGGTACGTGGACTTGATGGGTTTCTTTCCGAACCTTAAGTGGGAAACCGTGATACCGCCGGATTTTTTGGAATCATATGAAAAATAAGCTTGTGCATACATGTCTGTATGGTCACCGATTATCTTGATGGAGCTCTTGTTGGCACCAACCGTACCATCCGATCCAAGTCCCCAGAATTTGCAGCTGATAGTTCCTTCAGGTGCGGTATCGACTTCTTCCTTCACCGGTAATGATGTATTGGTGACGTCGTCTATAATTCCGATTGTGAAGTGATTTTTAGGTGCCGGAGCAGCAAGATTGTTGTAAACGGCAATAATCTGTGCGGGTGTAGTATCCTTTGAACCAAGGCCGTATCTTCCGCCTACGATTACCGGGCTTTTCCCATCTTCAAAATAAGCTGTACATACATCCTGGTATAAAGGCTCTCCGATGGAACCCGGCTCTTTTGTCCTGTCCAGTACTGCAATCTTCTTCACTGTTTGCGGTATGGCTTTCAAGAAATGCTTAATGGAGAAAGGTCTGTATAAATGAACCTTTAAAACACCGACCTTTTCACCCTTTGCCGTGAGGTAATTGATTGTTTCCTCGATAGTGTCGCATACAGAGCCCATCGCAACAATCACCCTGTCAGCGTCGGGGGCACCGTAATAATTGAACAGATGGTATTCCCTGCCTGTGAGCTTGCTTATCTTGGCCATATATTCCTCTACAACTTCAGGTAAAGCCGTATAGAAATTGTTGGATGCTTCCTTTGCCTGGAAGAATATGTCCGGGTTTTGGGCAGTACCCCTTGTTACAGGATGTTCAGGATTGAGAGCCCTTTTCCTGAATTCCTTTATAGCGTCATAATCAACAAGCTTGGCAAAATCATCATAGTTGATTACTTCAATCTTCTGAATCTCGTGTGAAGTCCTGAAGCCGTCGAAGAAATGAAGGAACGGAACCCTGGCCTTGATTGCTGCAAGGTGAGCTATTCCTCCCAGGTCCATTACTTCCTGTACATTTCCTGAAGCCAGCATCGCAAAGCCGGTTTGGCGGCATGCCATAACATCGGAATGATCCCCGAAAATTGAAAGCGCATGAGTTGCAAGCGCACGTGCACTGACATGAAATACGCCTGGCAAAAGTTCTCCTGCCATTTTGTACATGTTGGGTATCATAAGCAGAAGACCCTGTGAAGCAGTAAATGTTGTAGTCAAAGCACCTGCTGCAAGAGATCCGTGAACAGTTCCTGCTGCGCCGGCCTCAGACTGCATTTCTACGACCTTTACGTTCTGACCGAAAATGTTTTTTGTACCGTTTGCACTCCATTCATCAACATATTCCGCCATTGTAGATGATGGTGTGATAGGATAAATAGCAGCAACGTCAGTAAATGCATAAGCCACATAAGCAGCCGCATTATTCCCATCCATTGTTTTCATAACCTTACTCATAACAACCCCTCCAAACTAAAAACATATATTTATTCTAAAACCCGCTAATATCAATTCGTGTATGCCGTCATTCACTATTTGTTATTAGCATCACTGCCAAAACCATAAACCATAAATGATATCTCAAAAATAATACTGCATGATAACATGTAATTGCACATTGTATACATATAAAACAGAGCATATATATCAAGCAAGCTGTAACATTAATGAATTACTTTTGTCATTAATGGAAAATATTGTTTATGAAGCAGTCAATATGTGGTTTTATAACCATCAATACTAATTATATCATCTTTTAGAAGAGCTTCAAGTATATCGCTTTCACTTTTAAAATAATTGTGGGCGGAAGTAAAAAAACAGCCAGGTGCAGCATTAGGAACAAATATTCATACTATACCCGCAATACAACGTTTATTACTTTTGTAATGTGTAAAACTTATATGATATAATGAAAAATGATTTATGTGAAAATTTTTCCACTCCCTAAAGAGGTAATTATGATTTTTGACGCAAACAAATCAATTTTATATTCCGACACTCTTTTACCGGATATATTTGTTACGGAATATATGCCGTCCATGGACGGGGATTATGTGAGAATATACATCCACTGCCTGTTCTTAAGCAAGCACCGGAAGCAGGATACTCCGGAAGAGATTTCGAAAAAGCTTGAAATAGATATGGATAAAGTTAAAAGCGCCTTTGTCTTTTTTGAGAATATCGGACTTGTTTCCTATAGGGAAAGCAGTATTGTGCTCACAGACTTAAAAGACAGGGAAATAAACAAGATTTACAGGATGAAACTGACTTCTTCACCCGATGAAGCTGTCTTAAGCTCTGAAAGGAATAAAAAACGGAACAGGATAATAACTGCCATCAACCACACCTTCTTCCAGGGTGTAATGTCCCCCTCGTGGTATACCGATATAGATTCCTGGTTTGACAAATACAAGTTTGATGAAGATGTGATGATGAATCTGTTTGCACACTGTTATGAGCATAAAGGACTGAACAGGCATTATATAACCAAAGTCGCGGAAAGCTGGTACAATAAAAACATTAAAAACAGCTTCGATGTCGAAAAATATCTTGAACAGTACAAGCTGTTCAAGGATATGAAGGGGAAAATCATTAAAAAACTGAACCTTGGCAGGAACCTCACAGAATACGAGGAAGAGTATGTGGAAAAGTGGGTCCTGGATTACAAATACGGCTTTGAGATCATTGACCTTGCCCTGAAGAAGACAACTGCAAAGGTAAGCCCCAACTTTAAATACATACATGCCATATTGTCCGACTGGTATGAAAAACAACTTAACAGCAAGGAAGAAATAATAGCCTACGAGAAGAGCAGAAAGCAGGCTGTGCCAAAGAGTCCGGCCAGGGAGTCGGCAGTGCCCCAGAAGAACAACTTTGAGCAGCGGAAATATGATGATGCCTACTATGAAAGCCTGTATGACAACCAGAACAATAAAAAAACGGTTTAGCACTTAAAAGATTATCCCATGTGAGGAATTGATGAGTACCAACATTCATAATCAGATTAAAATTGAATATGAAAAAAGACAACAAGCCGCATTCGACAGGCAGGCCTCCAGAAGAGCGGAGATAGCTGTCAGGATTCCACAAATAGTGGAGATTGAAAGCCAGGTTCAAAAGCTCGGGATCAAATACAACAAGGCCATCCTGCTTGGAGGAAACCAGCCGCAAAGTGCTGCCGATGAGCTTGCGTCAAAGCTGTCGGAGCTAAAAAGGTCCAGGGAGTCTTTGCTTGTCAATAACGGATATCCTTCGGATTATCTTGACGTATCATACAGTTGTAACATATGTAGGGACACAGGATTTGTAAACGGTATGGAAACCTGCGTGTGTTACCGGCAGCAGTTAATTGACAGCTTATACAGCGAGTCAAACCTGAGGCTTTCTTCAGGAGATAGTTTTTCTAATTTTAATGAAAACTTTTTTTCAGACGAAATCGATAAAAACAAATACAGAATCGATATATCTCCGCGTGAAAATATATTGCTTATAAAAGAAAAATGTATGGATTTCATAAACAACTTCGACAGCAATAACCGTCTCAATCTCTTTTTCAGCGGTTCGACAGGGGTTGGCAAGACATTCATGGCCAACTGTATAGCGGCAGAAATTATGAATAAAGGCCGGACGGTATTGTACCAGACTGCACCGAAGCTGTTTGATATCATAAATGAATATAAGATGAAGGCTTTTAAGTATGAAGATTTTGAAGATTCCGGATATAAAAAGATATTCGATGTCGATCTTCTGATAATAGACGATCTTGGAACGGAGGCACCCAGTGCCGCAAGATTTACAGAGCTTTTAAACATACTTAATACAAGGCATGTGAATAATCAGGTCAAACCCTGTAAAACGATAATATCCACCAATATTGGCATAAAACAGCTTCACGAGTATTATGATGAAAGGGTTGCATCGCGGATAATCGGCTGTTTTGAAATTCTGAGATTCGCGGGGGATGACCTCCGTATGCTGAAAAAATCTCTCGCCAGGGAATAATGCCGTCCGTTGATAATAGCTAGCTTTTGTGCATGGACTCCCTTCCTATCCTTCCCTCACTCCGAGGGCAGGTAACTGTAATTTCTTGGAAGGCTTGTAAATCCTCCCCCTTGAAGTGAGGGGGAGATAGAGGGGGCGCGTTGTTGCACATTATTATAAAAATTACAGGTTTTATCCATACTCACAAATTCTACTTTTTCAATAAACTGTTCAAGCTGTTTTGGACATCTTCCATTTTGGGGTTTATGCGGAGCGCTTCCCGGTATTCCCTTATTGCTTCGTCAGTATTGCCCAGCTCTTCGTAAACCACACCCAGGTATTTATGTGCTTCAGCATCATTGTGCTGTATCTGCAGAGCTTTCTTAAAGCTGTCTATGGCTTCATCGGGTTTTCCCCTTTTGTACATTATTACTCCAATCTTGATACTTGCTTGCGAATTGATATAGAAATACTGGGTATTTTCCTTGTTGTACACGGAGGCTTTCGTAAAATAGGGCAGTGCCTCGTCAAGCTTGCCCTGTTCTGCCAGAACCGAGCCTATATTGTAATAATAGGTCGGATTGTCAGGGCTTAGTCTTATAGCCTCATTATAGCTGCTGATGGCCTTCGCGTAATCCCCCCGGTTATAGTACAGGGTTCCGATGCCATTATATGCATCCGCCCTGTCGCCGGTTTTATCACTCTTGTTTGCAGTCATGTTTATTATGTCATTATACTCCGAAATGGCTTCATCGATTTTTCCCTGCTTGCTCAAGGTATTCGCCAGATTGAAATACAAAAGTTCGGTATTTGGAACATACCGCACAAGGTAACGCGCAAGAGTCTCGGAATCCCGCCAGTTGCTGATATAAAACTGAATTCCGGCTATCTCCAGCAAAAGTATTATCGACAAAACAGCAGCCGTTGTATTTCTATAAGTAATGTAAAACTTCATGCCCTCCATCTTTTTAAAATATGCCGACAGGAAATATGCCAGTGTCACAAGCAACCCTATTATCGGCATGTATACATATTTGTCCGCTGCAACAACTGTAGTAAACCCTATGATGCCTATTGCAGGAAATATTGCAATAAAGAAAAACAAAAAGCCTGTAACAAATGCACGGGTCCATCTTAATGAAAGAACTAATGCCGCTGCAACCAGCACTGTACCAATTACACTTAGCAAAACAGTCCCGTTTGATATGTCAAAGGGCATTGGAAAAGGATAATAGTTGGACAGGTTTACCGGCAAGAGTATTTTCCCCAAATAGAATACAATATTGTGGCATATCTTGTACGGGATATACATGGGCGAATACTGCATGGGTGTAAGAAGGGCAGCCGTGTTTTTCTGTGAAATAAAGGTAATCACCGAAGAAATTACTGCGAGTGCCATGAATGGAATCTTCTCCAGCAGCGCCCTGGAACTAAGCCTTGCCAGAGGCCAGTAGTCCAGCAGCAGCAGCAAAAGAGGCAGAGGCATGCTGGTGGGCTTTGCCAGAAGGGCAAGCAAATATAACCCGAATGACGCATAATAGTTTTTCCTGCCGGATTTTTTAACATAAAGCATGTAAAACACAAGTGACCCAAGGGCAAACATGGTGGAGAGTACGGTTTTACGCTCAGTGATCCACACAATCGGCTCCGTCGTTATGGGATGCAGTCCGAAAAGCAGTCCTGTCACAGCCGCCGCCCAGGTATTTCCGAACAGCAGATATATAAACAGCATTAACAGCACTGCATTTACTGTATGCATGGTAACATTCACAACATGGAATACCGTGAGGTTGTCCGGCCTCCCCCCCATTTTATAGTCCAGCATCAGGGAAATCATTGTAAGCGGCTGATAGTAACCTCTCACGGTGGATGGCCTGAGAACTTCGGTCAGAAACTTGCCGGCAGAAGCCAGGCTTGGATTCTGCACCAGCTGGTTGTCTACAAGGTACTGGTTGTCATCAAAGGAAAGCGCCTGGGAGGATAGCAGCGGAATATGGCTTAACAGCACTACGGCTGCAACAAACACTGCCAGAAGGAATGGTTTTTTGCGTTGGAAGTCACTCCCAACCGTTTTTGTATGTTTAATATTCTTCTTCATTCTGTCCCCTTCTTTATCTAAGGCCTAGAAACCGTATTATGCTTTCTATGAAAGGATTGCTTACTCCTTTAAGCTTAAGACCCTCTGCGAAATATAAAAATCCAACGACAAGCATTCCGGGGAGCATCCAGACAAGCTTGTTTTCAGTTTTGACAGATACTTCCCTGCCAATTCCGGCAGTGGTTTTTGGTGTATTCCTTAACAAAGCAAATATCAGCGCACTAAATACACATGCACAGAAAATAACTACAATCACCCAGAATATTACAATAATCATAAGCTGTTCCCGCGGCATATTAAATATTGCTGATATGTCAAGATCCGATACCGCTGCTTTGCCTCCGGCATTCCCGATACCTGGAGCTTTGACACTCTGTGCCAGCCTGTTCATCCCAAAGGTCAGAAGCACTGCAATGGAATTATTCGTAAAGTGAGCAAACATTCCTCCGAAAATGGAGTCTGTCCTGTAAACTATGAATCCTATAAGGGCTCCCAGTAAAAAGGTTCCAAGAAGCTTCTGAAAATCAACATGCATCAAACCAAAGAGAAACGATGTAATTAATATAGCCTTAGCTGCACCGAACCTTTCAAAGCCCCTCTGTATGGTGCCCCTGAACAATACCTCTTCGCAGATCCCGGCAGAGCCTCCAATTAACAGTATGTTGACCAAAAGCCCCCTCGGGTCTGCTGCTATTGGAGGTTGAGATATCATTACCTTTCCGAAAACAGACTTGAGCAGCATCAGATTTACAAAGTTCAGCGCGCCCACCAATGGGAGTGCAAAAATCATAAGCATCAGTATCAGAAGCAGGTTGGCCGTGCTTATCCTGTTTAGTCTCAAAAGCTTTGGTATGTCGTATTTTTTGATGTAAAGAAAGATCAGCGGTGGAAGCAGTATCAATACAAACTCCGTTACGAAAATACCGGTATTGAAATTGTGCTTTTGAACCCTGGAGCCTACAAATACAAGCAGTAAAACAGCAGTCAGATATAACATCCCTGCTTGTCTTACCGTAGGCTTGCGGATGTAAGTGTCCGATAAACCTTCATTAAAGAAATCTTTTCCACCATAATTGTATCGATTTTCCACCAGTACCACCTCAGCTGGAGAATATTGAACGGAATCACTTCCTGAGCTTCCAGCATATTATAATAATAATCTGCAGGAAAGATTTATGCAAGAATAAAACTGCTTAACATTTGGCAGGTTCCATACTCAGCGCACATGAAAAAATCGGGCGGGAGCCCGATTTTTTCATGTGCCTGTCAGTCTTACATCGTAAGAATTCCATTGGGAGTGTCAATTATCATAAGTATGTTTTCTTCCTTGCCTGTATCAGCATTGATATATACCAGAAAATCATTGTCTTTGCCGTTAACGGAAATTCTACCCTTGAACTCATAGGTAAAAATCTCCGTCTTGTATTCTGTCGGAATAATGGCAAGCCCGGAACTCATTACCTTCATCCTGGGAGTTACTACAGCTCTTGCCTGATTCTCGGTTATCTTCGGCTTTGGAATGGTTCTTGCAACATGTGCCGAAAGATATCCTTTTGATTCAAAGCCTACTATTTCTCCATTATCAAGGGCGATTTTGAGCTTAATCAAATCCGGATATATCACAGTGTTATCCTGCTTGTATGCATAGTTTATGGTAGCAGTGTTGTCTTCCTTTATATAGTAAGTGTCAACCATGCCTTTTATGCCATGGCTTTCAAGGTATTTTCTCCCCGCTGCCTTTGCCTGGTCAACGTCAAGACTGCCTGTAGCCACCGGCCTGTTGTACAGCATCCAGAAAATATGCCCACCCTTCTGTGTTACATCGATGCTTGCAGTTTGTTCTGCCGGGACATTGTTGAATGAAACCTTGTAGCTGTAGGTTTTTATCGGTCCGGTATCGTTGCGGTTCACATCGCTTATGACTTTAACCTTGTCCGCTCCAAAGAAATTCAATACACTCTGCTTTGCCTGTTCCGAATTGAGTTCATTTCCTGTAACTCCTCTTGGTTCAGCCGTTACAAGATGATCGGAAAATGGTCCGTCATAAATCAGTCTGGGGTACTCCTGGAATGTTTTGTCCAGATTTTCAAACTCCCCTGCCGGCATGTTCGACGATGTTTTCTGGAACAAGGGTGTACCCTTGTTGCTAAGAGCTCCCCATTTTATCCTGCCTGCAGTTATCTGACCCTGAAGGTCGTTGAGGCTGTTTCCCAGTGAAACTGCAAAGCCGTGCAGCTGTTCAATTGTCTTGTACTGCTGTTCACTTAAAGGCTTACCCTGCATATTCTGGTTATTCAGCGAATACGAAAGGTCTCCCACCTGTGTCAGGAACTTTGATGTGTTCGCGAGCACCTGCTGTGATACAGGCAATTGCCCAAGGTTTGTCTGCGCCAGGTTGGCCTGCCTCCAGGCCTCCTGCATGGTAGCGGCTGCCTTGCTCGGTGTTGAAGCTATCAAGGACTTGACCAGCAGCACCTCAACATTATGGACATACCCCGTCATGTCAAAAAAAGCCCTGTTGTACTGGTTGTCCAACTCCTGCCTGAGGTTTGCAGCATGCTTGTACTGGTAAATGCCCCAGATGGCGACTGTGGCAATCAATACAACTACTATACTGTA
Source organism: uncultured Clostridia bacterium (assembly GCA_937873555.1). GTDB lineage: Bacteria > Bacillota > Clostridia > Acetivibrionales > CALMWN01 > CALMWN01. Next base: position 7,867 of record CALMWN010000249.1, on the reverse strand, counting down.
CATTTTTCTATCGGACAGCCTTCTTTTAAGATCCAATAATTTTTCTCTGAAACTCAAAATCCCACCTCCTTTAAGTATTTATTTTGCAAAATAGTGCTTTCCGATCTTGGCAACCACCTGCCTGCTCCATATCCATTTACTTGTAGCTGTTGCAGGATTCCAGTAATATATGCAGCCATATGTGGGGTCAAACCCGTTCAGTGCATCTCTTGCAGCTTTTACTACTGAAGAATTCGGGTCTATGGGCGTGTTTATCTGTCCGTCGGAAACAGCTGTAAAAGCTCCGGGCTGGTAAATGACTCCCGGTATTGTTTTGGGGAACTTTGAATCCCGGGTCCTGTTTATGATAACAGCTCCAACTGCCACCTGCCCGATATAAGGTTCACCGCGTGCTTCTCCGTTTATTGCTCTTGCAAGCAGCTGTGTCTCGTTCATGCCATTCCCTTCAGCCAAAACCGTTCCTGCCTCTACTAATCTGGTCATGCCTATTGCTTTCAGGGTTTCCCTGTCAGCTAGCCCTGTACACTGAAATCCATGCCACTTTTGAAACTCTTTCACTGCCTTGAAAGTCTTTTGGTCATATGTTCCATTCACTTCATCATTAAGGTAACCCCAGTTCATAAGCCTCTGCTGCATCTTCTTCACATCATCACCCTGGCTTCCGGGCTTCATCTCCGGGGAAACTTCAGTGAGAAACAGTTCTTCTCCCCCATAAGAGGTAATTAAGCTCATAGAAAATGTTATAACCAGGACAATGACAATTTTAAATATCCTCAATAGCAATCCTCCCTTCAGAAATCGGCACGACCGGCAGAATGAGCAATCCGGCAGTATTGGCTCTACGTATGGGATGCTTGTAAAACAAGTGCATAGGTATTACATGACATCGTAGATATTTTTTGTATTGTTGGAGAAAAATATTCATGAGAAACGTCCGTCAGTACATCCATTCAGCTTTATGAAAGATAACTGGATAATATTTTATAAAAATCTGGAAACAATTATGTAATAAGTATTAAAGACAGCAAACGTTTTAGAGGTAAGCAATGGATATATTATTTCTAACGGTCTCCATAGGCGCAGGGCATATGAAAGCAGCTGAGTCTGTAAAAAATCATGTTCAGCAAAAGTATCCCGGTTCAAGGGCAATGATAGTCGATACCCTGAAATATATCAATCCTTTGATTGACAAGCTTGTTATCGGAGGTTATTTGAATGCTGTAAGAAGAACACCTCAGATTTATGGCAAGCTATATGAGCTTTCAGAATCAGGTGACAATATTTATTACCTGAGCGGTGCAGTAAACAGGATTCTGTCCCTCAAGCTGATAAGACTTATAAAAGAATTCAGTCCCTCGGTTATAGTCTGTACACATCCCTTTCCCTTGCAGATGATATCCGGATTGAAAGCAAAAAAAGAAATCAGTACCCCTACCATGGCAATACTTACCGATTATGTATCACATCCCATGTGGCTCCATGAAAATGTGGACTCATATGTTGTAGCACACGAGGGAATGAAACAGGAGATGATCAGGAAAGGTGTTCCCCACGAAATAATTTATCCTTTCGGCATCCCGGTGTCGGATACCTTTTTACAGAAAAAAAACAAGAAAGCCGTATTGGAGGAAATCGGACTTGAAGATAAGCCCACAGCCCTCATAATGGGAGGAAGTCTTGGATTGGGAGAAATTGAAAACACATTTTTGTCACTTCTCCACAACAAAAGCGACCATCAGATAATTGCAGTGGCAGGTATGAATGAAAAGCTGATGAAACAGCTGCAAAGTTATTCTCTTGGTTCGGATAAGAAGGTTAAGGTCGTTGGCTTTACCGACAAAATATCCGATTTGATGGATGCCGCAGACATATTGGTTACAAAGCCCGGTGGAATGACCATATCGGAGGCTCTTGCCAAAGAGCTTCCCATATTTGTAATATCACCGTTACCAGGCCATGAAGAAGGTAATGCGGACTTTCTGGTGAAAAATGGTTTGGCGGTAAAGTCATCATCCATATCAGAGCTTGGAAGGGATATACAGCATGTAATGAATAATCCTCACAGGATAAGGCACATGAAGGAGATGGCCAAACAGCTTTATAAGTTGAATTCAAGCGAGAATACGGTAAATCTTATGAAAAGCCTCGTAGACATGCATGATCCGGATATCAGATCCGGTGTTATCTGAATATGCGTTTTATTCCCACCAGTCTTTTTTTGTAGTAGTCCTCGTTCAAACTGCTGTTTATTACCGCGCCCCTGGATTTGCTGGCATTAATAAACTGATTCCCGGATGTAGCTATGCCTACCAGAGAGATTTCTTTTAAATCCTCGTTTGAGCTGAAGAAAAGGAGGTCTCCGGGTTTAATACCCTGTATGTCAACCTCTTCACCACATTTAAATTGCTGATCCGCATCCCTCGGGAGATCTATCCCGTTGATCCTGCTGCATATGTAAACAAGTCCCGAGCAGTCGATTCCTCCCCAAGGGCTTACCCCTCCCCAAAGGTATTCGGTACCCATAAATTTATTCGCAGTGGTCACAAAATCCTCGGCGGAGGTCACAGGTATATGTTCGTTGACCTTAAGCTGAATGAGGCCGCTTTCACTGATCCACCCGGTTCCGTTACCGGGCATGGCAACTTCGTACCAGCCTTCTGTCTTGTTTTTTGAAAAAAGCTCAGTCCCCATTACTATTTCTTTAAGGGTTACCCCACCCTTCAATCCGCTGCTTATTTTCTTGGTTTTGGTTGTGACAACAAGCCTGAATTTATAATCTCCGGGCTTTATGCTGGAATAGCCTCTGTCTATATATTTTGATTTGATCCAGCCTGTATAGCCGTCGACAACTTTCACCCTGGACCACGCATCCTTAGTCTCCAGAATGCCGGCAGGCTGGTTGAATATAGCCTGTGTAACTCTTTCGGACTGAGTATTGGGCTCCCTGAACACATCTGCAACAATGTCGGTAATCACCCCGGTATCTTTACCGGGAATGAAGAAGCCGGGTTCTTTAAATTCAGCATTTTCATCTGCCGGCTTCATCTGCCCTTTTACGGCAGGTATTGCTTTATAAGCCTCTCTGCCTCCGCTGCACCCGGTTGATATTAAGATTTGAAACAATATGACCGGTAAAACAAAAAATATGCCTGCCCTTCTCATAATAACCCTCATTGCTTGCAGAAAATAGTTATATATGATTCTCCACGCCTGTTGTCCGTATAATTTACAGTTCTATCAAATTGACATTGCTGCTGCACAACTCTTTCGCGATATCCACTTCACGCTTTTTACAAGTAAAAAGTATAATCTGTCTTTCACCGGACAGCCGGTTTAAAAATTCCATTGTTTCCCTTGTACGCATGTCGTCATACTGTGCAAACACTTCATCCATTATCAGCGGAAGCTTTTCACCCGTTGAATCCACCAGCTCCGCCATGGCAATCCTTAAGGCCAGGTACATCTGGTCTATTGTCCCACCGCTCAGCAATGGTACAGACACAACGTCTCCCGTCTCAGGAACGGTTACTTTGAGATTCAGCTCATCATCCGCCCTTAAATCACTGTACCTACCCTGGGATATACTGCTTATAATGTTTCCCATTTTTACATTCAGTACAGGTGCGAAATCCCTCTGAATCTCGTTACTGGCTTCTGTAAGTAATGTAATGGCCGTTCTTAGAGATGTATTGGCTTCTTCAAGCCGGGTTTTCCTTATAGTCAGCTCGCCAATTTCCATATCGATTTCTCCCAGCTCATCCTCGCTTGCAGCGGAACCTCTTAAAACAGTTTCATATTCCCTTTCTTTTAAAAGAGTTTCATTCAGCTCCCTGTCCAAAATTACGGTTTCATCTGAGATAGCTGCTTTCAAATCGTTTGCTTTCATAACAGACATGTTTCTCAAAGCTTCAAGGAACACCTCCCTGTCACCGTCCTCAGCTTCACTGAATGTCTCAAGCTGTCCCAATACTGCATTCATCAGCTTCTCCAGTTCTTTAACCCTGTCTTCGCTGTCTGCTATTGCACATTCCATCTCTTTTGCAGTGCTCAAGGAAGTTTCTCCGATTTCCGATGCCTTTTCAAACAGCCTCCCAAGATCCTCCTGCAAATCCCCGGTACGTTGTAATATAAGATTAATACCGGGTTCAAGTCCCTGGTATTTCCTCACCCCATATTTGAAGCCGGCTATATGTTCCTCTGTTATATCCGATGTGCCATCTTCCAACACTCCTGACATAAAAAGCATTTCATAAATCCCGTTCCTGATGGCCGATAATCTTTGAGTCTTTGAAGCAAGCTCGCTTTCGATACTGTTGATGTCATTATTCAGCACAGCCAGCTGCTGCCTCAGATTGTCATAGGTATTTTTCAAACGTATGAATTCTTCCATGCTTGCTGCGCCTGTCATCTGGAAAATATTCTCAACGGCTTTACGCTTCCTGTCAATCTCATCAATGGTGCTGTTTATGGAAATGAATGAAACCTTTTTAAGGCTGTTAAGTTCGGTATATTCCTTGTGGACCCGGGCTTTGATAAAAATCAGCACCGTTGCCGGAACTATTAATGCACATGCACCTGTATACAGCGCCGGTATAACCGTAGAATTCCCCAAAATATTGAAAAATGCTGCGGATAAAAGCGCTGCAGAAAATATCATCAGGATGAAAATATTCAAGTTCATGCTTCTATTTTTGTACCGCACCGATTTTATACGTTCGTTCAATACATTGATATTATTCTTCTCATAGTCTGCCCTTAGCTGTTCAAGCTCTTTATTCAGCTTCAAAACATCATGTTCTATGTTATCACCAAGGGCTGTAAAACTGTTCACATTTTCGAACCTGTTTTCAATGTCGGCTATTTGCTGCCTTTTTGCAGACGCATCATTCCGGAGTCTGATACAATCCTCATTCAAACTTAAAACAAGCTGGTATTTTGAAGAGACATCATCCGTATCTTCCAGTGTGTATGACGAAAAAACCGACAGCTGCTCCTTTATGCCTTCATATTCAGCAATTTGTCCGTTCATGGCTTCGAGTTCATTTTGGCGATCTTCCACCTGCTCGAGGATTTCTTCAAGCACAGCTTTTTTTTTGCCGGCAAGTTCAAGCTTTTCTTTTATTTCAGCATATTCCACTTTCTTTTTCAGAAGCTCTTTTCTTTTTTCAAGTTTTTTCTTTTTAAAGAAGCATTCACCAAGTTTTTGTTCTGTTGCATACATTGAATTTCTTTTTTCTATCATGGAATTCTTCAAGACGTCTAATTCATTCAACCTGGCGGTTACCTTGTCCAGCGGCCGGGTAGAGGTCTTATCGGTGCCCACATGATTTTTAAGAGCTTCCATCAGAGCTTCCCTGGCTTTTATGAAAGAAACGTCCTCAAACCCTGTCTGGCTTACGTTTACGAGCTTGTTCAGCAGCTCCCTGCTGCCTTCATCACCAACTCTTGCCTCCATTTGTCTTATAAATACCGTTTTGTCAAAGCAGTTGTCGTTTATTCCAAGCTGCCTTTCAGCAAACAGCACTCCCCTGTCCCTGCTCATCTCAAAGGTGGACGTGATGTCATTAAACAGGGAATCGAAAACTCTGGAGGAATTATTGGAAAAATTCCGTCCAACTTTGAATCCAGCTCCGTTATCAAGCCTGTATTCTAAAAAGCCGCTGTATTCGTCAGAGCTCCAGGGCTTATATCTCCTGGATGGAGGCAGTGTGCCGTCTTTTCCTGCTCTTCCGCTCTTGAGTCCGAAAAGCATTCCTCTGATGAATGACTGGATTGTTGTCTTTCCGGACTCATTGCATCCGTAAACTATATTAAAGGCTTTCGAAAACTCAACTACGCGGCTGCCAATCTTTCCAAAACCTCTGATATCAAGCTTTTCTATCCTCATAATTCCACCCTGCCCTGCTCCAGCGCTTCAATTCCATAATATAAAGCTTTCATCAGCATTTTTTTCTCTTGTTCGTCCTCTGCCTTGGCAATGAGCGAAAAAACCTTCCTGGCAAAAAGGCCCCGCAAGCCGGACTCATTGGCAATCTCCTCAAAATTATAGTCAGGAATTGTTTCATCTTTGATTTTCAAATGGAAAAATCGGTCCTCCAGAGCTGCCTGTATATATGAGGTACTAACTTTGAAGCTGCACTCGACATACCCCTTGAGTATTATGGAAAAAAGGCCTGCTTTCAAATCTTTGTAATGAGCAGCATGCAGAATTTTGCTTTTGACCTGCTCATCATTGCTGCAGCCGGTAACGTCCAGTTCCATCGTTTCGTAAAATCTTGTTGAGGTTTTTATGAAGCGTACGTCCAACTGCTTGTCTCCCTTATCGGACAGGGTGATACATCCTAAATACACACCATGCTCACCAGGTTCGTCAAAGCCAAGGGGCTCTGGGCTTCCGGGGTTATAAATCCCGGCTTCCGGCCGTTCTGACCTGTTATGGAAATGCCCCATGGCGATATAATCCATACCCAGTGAACTTAAGGTCTCACTGCTCATAGGATTGTATCCGCTCTGCTTTATATTCATGTCAACAGTGCCATGTGCAAGTAGAAGGTTAAAGCAGCTGCCCTCCGGGGATTTCACATGATGCAGCGGAGCCTGTTCCTGGTAAAAACTTTTAAAGCCTATTCCATACAGGCATGTGCTGATATCCTCGAAAATAATGCAAGGTTTTTCTTCGGATAGAATATGGACATTTTTGCTCCATGAATAGTTCCTGTAAAAGGAGTTAAGTATGTAGGGATCATGGTTGCCTGGCACAAGCACGATTTTTATTTCAGGTATGCTGCAAAACCTGTCATTTATATAGCTTATTGTGGATTTCCTTACATAACCGTTCTCATACAGGTCTCCACTTATAAGAATAAGGTCTGCCGCTTCCTCCTTGGCAATATTTATTATCCGGCCGAAGGTCTCCTTAAGCTCATTCCTTCTAGTGGAAGCCTTATCATGCCCCATGCCGAGAGAGGCAAAGGAAGAGTCAAGATGTAAATCTGCAAAGTGAAGGAATTTGATTTGTCTCAACTTATATCAGCTCCCGGAATAATAGTTTACTTCTTTTTTGCGGTCTCCATAACAGCATAGGCGACTGCGTAATTTTGAGAATGAGACAGGCTCAAGGATATCTCTATAGCATTAATCTCATTGAATAATTCCTTTGCTCTTCCGGCAAGGACTACATAGGGTTTACCGTATTCATCGTTTAATACCTCAATATCCTTCAGGCTTACCCCTCTGCCGATACCCGTTCCAAAAGCTTTTGATACAGCTTCCTTGGCAGCAAATCTTGCGGCATAGCTTTGATACCTGACAGCTTTTTTCCCTTCGCAGTATTCAATCTCCCTTGCAGTAAATACTTTATCCCTGAAGGAATCCCCACAGGATTCAAGTGACTTTTTTATCCTGTCTATTTCAATTATATCCACACCGCACGAAATTCCCAACACTACACCTTCTTAAGGAGACCGGATCTAAGTTCGTGTCTCAAAATAATTTGTCAAAGCCTTTCTTTCATCCTCCAGCAGCTTCAGATTGTCTCTTTGCAGGAAATATTTATCCTTGATGACTTCGTACTGTGCAATCTGCTGCCGTGTCAGCTGGTTTGATCCGAAATAAATTGACATTTCCCGTTATCTCCAGATAATTTGATACCGAAATTCTATCTCCGTCATAATGTACAGCCCAGTTTCTGCATAAATATGTTAACTTTATATATTCGACGTAAATTTATCTATATCCTTTTTATATTTAAATGTTTTATCAAAAAAGTATAAAAATGTCAAAGAATCCGGCAAATTTACCGGATTCTTTAAAAATTTTTCAATATTAATCAGTAAATGCTGTTCATGAATCGACTTTTATCACCTGT